>JAIBAH010000074.1 GCA_019695295.1 Bacteroidia bacterium
ATTAGGAAGTAATAACCTCCTTCTTCGGCAAAGATAAGATTAATTTTCATAATTCCATTATTTCCATACATTTTCCAGCTTGTTTCGGAAATAATAACATACTCTTTGTTGTACTTTTCAACCAAATAGTTTAAAGCCGCTTGATTATCAGGTATAATCATTGTCAAATAACATTGCCATTCATGTAATGCGTTGAAATAGTAACGTACTGTACTAATAGAGGTTTCCATAGAAATCCACTTATCTCCGTCACTGTCTGTTCCGCTTTTAAATGTTTTTTCAGAAAATTCATCTCGAATCTCCCATTCTGTATCACCTATACGTGCTTGTCCTCTTGTATAGTTTATACAAAAAATTAATACTAAAATTAAAATAATGTGTTTCATTTGTATTTATTTTTAATGTTATATTTTTGTGGCACTCAACTACAATATTCACGAAACCCCTGCAATTGCAGCACTTTCGTATATCCCAAGTAATTATGTAGTACTATGTATTACATAATTACTAAAATACAGTACAAAATAATATAAAGTTTTTTAATTCTCCAAAAAAAATAAAAAAAAATTATATAGTACTAATAATCAATAGTTTATTTCACACAAAACGTGTTTTACAGTTACCATTTACCCTTTTTTTTCCATGAAGAACTGATTCAATCACACTAATTTTGCCCTCATATTACAATTTCAATAAAAAAATGAATACTTACACAATCTTCGAACAGGTGCTTGAACGGCAATTATTATGGTGCGTAAAAGTACCTTTTGCAGACAAAGACAAAGTAAAAACACTTCGTGCAAAATGGGATGTACAAAACAAATACTGGTTTTGGGAAATGAGTAAACAAAAGGCTTTTTATTTGCGGGAAAAACTGGAATCGTTAGGCTTCGTTTGTCCTCTCAAAGAACAGGAAAATGAACTTATAGTAAAAATGATTCAACTGTTGCAACTCAAAAACTATAGCTATAAAACCATAAAAGCCTATAAGAGTGCAGCAAAGCAGTTTTTAGCGCATTTCCATGAATGTCCAAAGGTTATTCCTTCAAAATATCAAATCGAAAATTATTTGCTTCACCTATCTGTGAATCAGAAACTATCCTCCTCTTATATCAATCAGATAATCAATGCGATAAAGTACTTGTTGGAGAATATCTTAGAGCTTCCTGTCCAAAAGTATCAGCTGCCACGCCCTCAAAAACCCAAACAACTCCCCACTGTTTTATCTGTAGAAGAAATCAGGCAAATACTAAAGACGATTGAAAATACCAGGCATCAACTCATGATAAAAATCATTTATTCAGCAGGCTTGAGGGTGAGCGAACTCGTGAACTTAAAAGTGAAAGATATTGACCTTAGTCGAAACCTGTTGATTATCCGTCAGGCAAAAGGACAAAAAGACCGACAGACATTACTGTCAAAGTCTGTGGCTCATTTATTGAGCAATCATATTGAAACATATACTTTGTCAAAAGAGGATTATCTGTTTGCCGGACAATCTAATGCACAGTATTCTACTCGCAGTATTCAGGCGTTTTTTGCGAATGCTCTCAATAAAGCACAAATTAGAAAAATGGCCTCAGTTCATACTTTACGTCATTCTTTTGCTACCCATTTGCTGGAAGAAGGTACCGATTTACGCATTATCCAAACTCTGTTAGGTCATAGTTCGATTAAAACTACCGAAATCTATACCCATGTTTCTACACATAAAATTCAACATATTACAAGTCCATTAGATAGAATGTGAAGAGGCTAAGAATAATAATGCCCTAATTGAATCGGCTGCGAAGTCTCAGGAAATCGCATCGATTGTCCAGGAAATCGCATCGATTGTTCAGGAAATCGGGTCGATGACTCAGGAAATCGGTAGTGAATCCCAAACAATCGGGTATGTTTTTTCTGCATTTCCATTCGCGTAGAAAAAAATGAGGATTAAAAAACGAGAAATCCAATACAATCCACTGGATTCCCCCGTTCCGGAAAGTGTTAAGCCGAAGGCGTCACTTTCCGGAAATTATAAGATGAAATCTGCGGACTTCAGTACGCCCCCAAAAATCCCCCCGGAGAAAGAAATAAAAATAGAAACCCTGTAAATGATTCCAAAGTCAAACATTTACACCAGGTTTTGCATTTGTGTGTTGATATAAGAAAATGCAATCAGTACAAATCGTTTTTTCGCAAATAAAAAATAAAAAAGAAGTATGGCAAATTATTTAATCATAGGCGCTTCGTCAGGAATAGGGAAAGCACTGGCATTGAAGCTGGCGGAGGAAGGACATCAGGTATTTGGGACATACAACAAAAATGAGCCCGTTTCTGAACACGCTTTGATTCATTATAGTCAGTTAAACGTACTGGAGGGAGGTTTCACCCTTGATTTTTTGCCGGAGAATCTCTCAGGAGTAATATACTGTCCGGGCAGCATTTCCCTGCGTCCATTCGAGCGAATCAAACCCGAAGACTTCCTGAACGACTATAACCTTCAGGTGATTGGGGCAATCAGGATAATACAATCGGTAATGCCTAAACTTAAGATAAGTGATAATGCGTCTGTGATTTTGTTTTCTACGGTGGCAGTACAAACGGGACTGCCGTTTCACACTCAGGTAGCTGCCTCCAAGGGAGCAATAGAAGGACTAACCAAATCCCTTGCGGCGGAATATGCCCCTAAAATTAGGGTCAATTGCATAGCGCCTTCCCTTACCGACACACCTTTGGCTGCTTCCCTGTTGAATAATGAGCAAAAAAGAGAAGCGAACGCTTTGAGGCATCCGCTGAAGAGAATCGGAACGGCTGAGGATATTGCAAATATCGCAGACTTTTTACTTTCTCCTAAAGCCAGCTGGATTACCGGACAGGTCATTCATGTAGATGGAGGGTTTTCTACTTTGAAAATTTAATCCGGAACCTGTATTGGGATGAAAACAAACAAAAAAACATGCAAAAAAAAATGGAACTAATAGACATTGACAGAATTATCGAAATGGCATGGGAAGACAGAACTCCTTTCGAGGCCATTCACATACAGTTTGGGATTTCAGAAGCAGAAGTAATCAATATAATGCGGCAGGAATTAAAGCGCGGCAGCTTTAATTTGTGGCGAAAGAGAGTAAACAGCGGTATAAGTCAGAAACATGCAAAGAAAAGAAATGAGGAGATTTCCAGATTTAAATGTACCCGGCAGAGAGCCATTTCAAGGAATAAAATCAGCAAGCGATAGATGAAACTTAATTTTCCGGCAGACTTAGCCAGTATTCAGGAAAGAATCAGTCAGATAGACCCGGTAAAATACGGAAAAACCCGTAACTATACTGACGGGGCGGTTACCGGTTTGTCTCCTTATATCTCCAGGGGAGTAATCAGCACGCATCAGGTACTGAAAAAGGTGTTGGAGAGAGGATATACACTCCGGGAAATAGAATCTTTTGTAAAAGAATTGTGCTGGCGCGACTATTTCCAGAGAGTAGCTCAGGTCAAAGACTTACATCTTGAAATCAGGTTTCCTCAGATGACCGTTCACAATCATGGCATTCCCTCACAAATAGTGACCGCATCCACCGGAATAGAAGGAATCGATAACGCAGTCAAACTCCTTTACAGCAGTGGTTATATGCACAATCACTGCCGGATGTACACGGCCTCCCTCGTTTGCAATATCGCCCAATCTCACTGGCTACATCCGGCACAATGGATGTACTATCATCTTCTGGATGGGGACTGGGCAAGTAATGCCTGTAGCTGGCAATGGGTTGCCGGAGCGAACAGCAGTAAAAAATACTTTGCCAATCAGGAAAATATCAATAAATTCACTCACACAAGTCAGAAAAATACGTATCTGGATAAGGAATATGAAGCCATTGAAAAGATAGAAATTCCCGCCGGATTGCTGAATACTGAAATCTATCCGTTTACAACAGCGCTTCCGGAATCAACCGTCAATCAATGGGAGGAAAATCAGCCGGCATTTATTTACAATTACTATAATCTGGATCCCGACTGGCATCAGGGCGAATCCGGAAACCGGATTTTGCTGATTGAGCCGGAGTTTTTTCATAAGTATCCCGTAGGAAAGCAATGCATGGATTTTATGCTGGCTTTAAGTAAAAATATTTCCGGAATACAGATTTTTACAGGCTCATTTAACGAATTTACCGATAAATTTAACCCTTCCGAAGTGTATTACAAAGAACATCCCCTGAATTCAGGATACAAAGGCATTCAGGAAGAAAGGGACTGGATTTCCAGGGAAGTAACGGGATATTATCCTTCCTTTTTTGCATACTGGAAGAAAATCGAAAAAAACATCATCAGACTATTTCCGGAAAAATGATTATTACAAAAGAAGAGATAACGCAGTTTGAACAGCGGTACAGAACCGCTTTTGTCAATTCCCTTGCGGGTTTTCGTCAGGCGGTATTAGTGGGTACAAAGTCCGCTGAAGGACATACAAACTTAGCGATTTTTAGTTCGCTCATTCATTTAGGGGCAAATCCTGCATTACTGGGCCTGATCAGCAGACCCGACGTTGTTCAGAGAGATACCCTTGAGAATATCCTCACCACAAAGGAATATACACTCAACTACGTACAGACGTCAGACTTCGAAAAAGCACATCATACCTCCGCACGCTATGAAAAAGGAGTGTCGGAATTTGAGAAAGCCGGGTTTCAGGAAACGTATCGTCCTCCTTTTTATGCTCCTTTTGCAGCGGAAGCAGTGGTGAAAATTGCCATGAAATTTGAGGAGTGTATCAGGATTCCCTTAAATGGCACCGTACTGATTATTGGAAGTATCGTCCGGGTGGAAATGGAGGATTCCATGATGGAGACAGATGGATTTGTATCGCTTTCAAAGAAAGAAATTCTGGTCAGTCAGGGGTTGGATGCCTACTTTGTCCCCCGCTTCATTGGCCGCTTGCCTTACGCAAAACCCCGTGAGTAAAAAAAACAGAACAATCATTTCCCAAATGAAAAAGCCTTCCAAAAGAGATTTACCCGTAAAAACCTGCGTCGTTTGCAACAGGCCCTTTACCTGGCGTAAAAAATGGGAAAAAGTATGGGAAACGGTAAAGTATTGCAGCGATAAATGCCGGATGAATAAATCTCAAAAATCTTTATGACCCGCTATGAACGGAGAAGCATTGATAAGGGAAGGGGCGTTAGCCCTGAAATCTTCGTAGGGGCGTTAGCCTTGAAATCTCTTCTAACGTTCATTATGAGTCCTATAAGGTTTTTGCAACCTTATAGGACTTGCTTCTTTAGAACCTCTTTTTGTATCAGATTTTTTATCGTCAGGTACTTATTTTCAAAATTTAGGGGCGTTAGCCCTGAAATATCTTCCAATCGTACCATTCAAATACATATTCAGGGCTTGATAGCGGATATCAGGCTGGAAATGGGCTGCAAAGGCTCTCCCAAAAAAGTGTTACCCCTCTTTTATTTTTCCCCTGAAACAGAAAAAAAAATTTTATCCGGGAAATAATTTTTATATTTGCGGGGAAAGAATGGAGTTTTAGGAGAATATTAAAAAGAAAAAAATTATGAAGTTAGGTGCATTTTCAATTAGTCTTGCGGTAAAAGACATTCAGCAGTCAAAGACCTTTTATGAAAATTTAGGATTTTCAACCCTTGGAGGAGACATAAATCAAAAATGGCTGATATTAAAAAACGGGAATGCAATTATCGGCCTGTTTGAGGGAATGTTTGAAAACAATATCATTACCTTTAATCCGGGATGGGACGAAAACGCGCAGAATGTGGAGCCTTTTGATGACGTAAGAGCGATTCAGGAACATTTGAAAAATTGTGGAATCACCCTGACTTCTGAAGCAGATTCCCAAACAAGCGGACCTGCACACATTACTTTAGTGGACCCTGACGGGAATAGTATTCTGATCGATCAGCACCGGTAATCATGAAGTATATGGAGGAAAGGATCTTTATACTAAAGTGGTTTTTTTTTCACGCAAAACCGCAGGGAGCGCAAAGAATAATGCGACTACCCAACAAGCTTAGCGACTCTGCGGGTAACCATTACATTCTTAGGCTTCAGTTTCTTTCAGAAATCGAAGATTCAGCGTAGCTAATGGTTTATTATTAGTTTTTTATGGTCAGTTACTTAATTAATTATATGGAATACAATATAGGAACAAAAGAAAATCCGATGGCATTGAAAACTCCACCTTTGACCAGTGAATACACGATGCACGTGGATGAAAAGGATGGAAAGGAAGTATTGGTTTGCACTGTAGGCAAAACCGTACTATTATACAATATTCAGTGCCTGAATGACCTTCACGCTATGCTCAAAGCACACGGTGACTGGATGGAACTCGGAAGTGCTGATGAGCAAAAACCGGCCAGGGAAGGCACTGTGGAAGCCTGGGGGCGTTCTGAAAACAATCCTGCGGGAGGCTGGTACGGACTTAAAAAGGGGCTTCGCGGAAGATTCGGAATGTATATTCCCCCTTTGATGGAAGCACTCGGACTTGCTGAGGTGACTCACGACGCAAAAGGGAATAAAATGAGGGCGAAATAATTCCTTCTTAATAAAGATTGGGCAGCACTCCGGATACATATCCTGTTGTGCATTGGACGTATTCATACTTCAGCAGGAGAATACTCTGGTGGTACCATATTAAAACAGGCTTACCTGAACCCCGGCTTTCGGCAGGAAGAATCCATAAAATCCGATAAACGCAGGAGAAATATGGGTATCTCCATCATTTTGGTCTGATAATACCCCTGCAACCGGAAGGGCAATGTCTAAGTTGATTCTTTTGCCTATTCGGTAGTTCAGCCCGGCGGTAGCCATGAGATGAGTGCCCTGGCTCAGGGTTGGGACATCGTTGGGAGTGCCCGCAATGATTCTTTTATACCAGGAGTAATATAATTCTGCTCCGGCAGTATAGTTGAGTTTTCTTTCGGTACGATTGATTTTGTAATTGGAACGCACTAAAAAACCGAAATTTCTGGGATTCAGGGTGATGTCCGAGCCTCTGTTTTGAATCGGATAGACCTCGGCATGATGAAACCACTTACTCTCCGCAGGATAATATGAGGCTCCGAAACCAATTTTATCTTCGGCAGTGGAAAATCCTATGCGCAGGCCCCATTCAGCGGGTTTTTGTGCGAAGGAAAGTAAAATGAAGTGCATAAAAATCAAAAAAATACTATTCTTTTTCATGGTTTAGTCTGTTGGTTTTGGGGAATGCCGGATAAAAAAACCTTTTTCCTTTTCCCTGTAATAAGACAACATACGTTTTTTTATAGAGAAAAGTTATCCCCTTTACCGGGTTTTTATTTTTCAAGCAAAGGGGTTTATTGTATAAATCTGATTGTTGGTTCACTTTTTCTTACATATCCTGCTGGTTCAGGCGTGGCGTTACTTACCTTTTTTCTTTGGCTTTTTTTACATATCCTGCTGGTTCAGGCGTCCGCCTGAACCCATAATGTCAAGCATCCGCTTGCCCCCCCAGACAGACGCTTACCCAATCGCAGGAGTTATTTTCAATATTTTATACTAATCTCCCTCATTTTATTATCCCGAACTCACGTTATTTTACATGAAACAGTCATTTTTCAGCATTTTCTTTGAAGAGTTGTGTAACTTTTTCCCGATATTGCGTTATAAATTTAAAGATTAATTTTTCCAGATAAACCTATTCTAATTATGAAAACCAGATCATTTCTCTTTCTTTTGTTTTTGAGTCTTATCTCATTTCAGCTATCCGCACAGACCCGGACAATGTCGCCGAACCGCCTGAAAATTGCTCAGCTTATCATGGAACTGGAATCGAATATGAAGTGGGAAACCGTGGACAGTGAGTGGGCTGATTTACGGGATAAATGGATACAGCAATGTTCCGGAACTACGGATTATTCTTTTGGAGACCGCTTGTCGGAAGCCCTGATACAGTTAGCGGAACATACCCGCCCGGAAGCGATGGAGCAACCTCACTGGCAAAGCCGTTATACATTATGGAAACAAACGACCGCAGGTGCAAACCTTGATTTCGACGAGATGCTGGTCAAGCAGTTGCTATTGTTTGAATCCTATTTGCTGTGGACTTCAGTGAGCGAAGAATGGGCTCAGCGGAGAGATGCCTGGGTTGCGGAATGTAAAAGCATTAAAAATACTGCCGGAGAAGTAAATCCGGATGCAGAAGAAGAAGCGATGAAATTTCTGGGTAAATAAACCCGGGCAAAAGGCAAAAACCCTAAAACGAAGACCGATTATCGTCGCTCAGTAAAGATACAATCCGGTTCAGTTTGGCCTGATCAATGGGTTTCATGATATAATCCTTTACGATAGGGTAAGTCCTTGCTTTTTCAATATCCTTAGGGTCAATGGAAGAGGTCGCAATGAAAACCGGAATTTCCCGTGGCATTTCGTTTAGGGTGTACTCTTCCAGAAATTGCCAGCCGTCCATGATAGGCATATTGAGGTCCAGTATTATGAGGTCGGGTTGCTCTTCTCCGGTTTCCATGATTTTGGATAAATGAGTCAGCGCGTCCTCCCCGTTGCAGAAAGTTTCGATTTTCTCATACGCTTCATTTTTTTGCATATGAATCTTCACCAGTGTAACCAGGATTTCATCATCATCTATCACATAAGCCAGTTTAATTTTCCGCATAAAAATCAATATAAAATGTTGAACCTTCCCCTACGTTACTTTCTACCGCTACATTTCCACCCATTGCCTCAATCTGACTTTTGGCGATAAACAATCCGATTCCTTTGGCTTCCGGATTTTTATGGAAAGTCTTATACATCCCGAAAAGTTTATGTCCATGTTTTTCCAGATCAATTCCCAGACCGTTGTCTGAGATAGCCAGCCGCCAGAAACTCCCGGACCGGGTAATGGAAAAAATCACTTTCGGAGGCCTTTCAGGAGACCTGTATTTGATGGCGTTGGAGAGGAAATTGAGCAGAATACTTTCCAGATATGCCGGTATTGCGTTTATAGTTACATTTTCCGGGACATTATTCACAATGACGGCACCTGAATTTTTGATTTGTGCACCCAGCGCATCAATGCTGCTTTCAATTTCATGCCGCATAGTAATATGGGACTTTTCCAGTGCGGTATTATTCTGAATTGTAATAATCTCATTCAGGTTTTTAATGGTTTCCGAGAGTTTATCGGTGCTTTTCTGCATCAGACTCATAAACATCTTTTTTTCCTCCTCACTTTTTGCTTCGCTGATAAATGTCATCAGACTACTCAGGTTGCTGGAATGAGAGCGGATATTATGGGAAATGATGTGGGCAAAATTGGTCAGTCTGTCGTTTTGCTTGTGGGTTATATCCAGCAGTCTTTCCAGTTCTTTTTGTTTCAGTACACTCTCGGTCACATCAGAGGTTACTCCTGAATTTTTGATAATTTTACCGTTTTCGTCAGCGATGGCAAATGATTTTTCGAAAATCCATCTTTGCTCATTTCCTGTCAGAATTCTGTATCCTACTTCATAATATCCGTTTTCTTCAATATCCCGGTGTGCCTGACGAAGCAGTTCCATGTCTTCCGGTAAGGTATAATCGAGCCAGGCATCATGTTTTTGGTAAAAATAATCCTGAGGCCTCCCCAATACTTTTTCACAGGACGGGCTAATATAGTCTATTTTGCGGTTTTTGATATCATAGAGCCAGAATACATCATCAATCGTTTCGTTAATTTGCCGGAAGATGTGCTCACTCTCCACAATTTTCTGTTGATTTTCCACTCTTTCAAAAGCATTGGCAATATTGTTTGCAAGAGACATCAAAAGACTCAGTTCATCTTCTGTCCAGTTTTTGCCTTTTGTACAATCATCAAAACCGATAAATCCATAAAATACCCCGTTTACACTTACAGGGATATTCAGCATTGAAATAATTGCCTGTTCTTCCAGCAGGTTCTTCAATATTCCTTCTTCCAGCTCAGCTGTAACCACTATATACGGTTTGCCCTCCATCAGTTTTTTGAAAAAATCAGGGAAAATATTGGTATCCATATCCTGTAGGCTGGGATTATTGATTTGCGGTTTTATGTTACCGTAAGTCCACTCTACTTTCTGGCTTACCAGGTCATTCTCTCTGTTTTTTTGAAAATAATATACCCTGTCCACTTGTGCAGCTTCTCCAATCAGGGCAAAAGACCCGGCGAGAGTAGAGGGCACATCTTCAGTCGTAAGGAGTTTTTCTGTAGTTTTTCCGATTGCCGAAAGGATATTGGTTTTATACATTATCTGCTCCTGAATCCTGCGCAATTCTGCTTCGGTTTTTTTTAGTTCCGTAATGTCTATATCAATCACCAAAACCGAGGGCCCTTTGTCTTTGCCAAAGGGAACAGGGAATTTACTGGTCTGAAAAACGCCCGAACTACCATCTTTCCTTCTGATGGTCTGTTCAGGGATAAATATCGGCACACCACTTTCAATCACTTGTCTGTCTGTTCTTTGATATCGTAACACATCTTCTTCCTCCGCTCCGTAATCACGGTCTGTCAGCCCTACAACTTCTTCTGCGGTTTTACCCATCAGCTCAGCAATCGCTTTATTGGCAAATAAAAAACGGCCTTCATAATCTTTACATACCACATAGCCGGGAAAATTATCCAAAAGTGTACGTTTCAGTAAAACGGATTGAAGTAAATGCTCTTCCGTTTCTTTTTCAAAGGTTATGTCTGTTCCAATGGATATCAGATTATAATCAGGATGTGTCACAGTCTTCCACTCAATCCATCTGAAGCCGCCTTCCTGCTTTGGATATTTCCTTAAATAAGCTCCCCTCGCATTATCTTTTTCCGGTTCTACTCCCTGAAGTTGTTTTATTACAGTATTCCAGTCTTTTCCTATCAAGGAGGATAAATTTACCGATGCACCTGTGTTTACATTATCGCTGATGTATTGAATTCTGTTTTTTTTGTCAATTACCACTACCCAATGATTACTTCTGACAAGAACATCCGTCAAAAGGGTCAGTGCCATCTTCTTTCGTCGTTGCATAAAATAAACGGCACCAAAAACTATCGCAGAAATTATTCCCAGGAGGAATCCCGGCTTTATATCTGAAAATAATATTGAGTTCAGGTATGACATCAGTTCACAAATTTTTGCCTGTTTATGTTAATTTCTCAGGAGGATTGCGCTATAATGGGTAAACATTCATACCCGGCGCAACACCTGATTGAAGAAATCCCCCAAATATAAAGACGTTCTTGTCAAAAATCAAACCAGAATGGATATTTATAATTTACGGATTAAGTTATATTTTTGAGAGAATACGATACATTCTTATCGTTTCGTTTATGTTGAAATAAGTATTTATGGCTGATAATCAATTGGTAGTATTAGTCTTGATAATGCGTTTATGAAAGGGATTGATTTTTGGGATAAGGTAAGAAATTATACGAAAGAATATAATATTGAAAAGGGGCGCAGGGAAAAATGCAAATCCCCTCCTTATAGCCCTGAAAGGGTGAAATACACTATCGGAGTACAAGTTTATTTTAGCACAGTTGCTGATGCCTGTGCTAAGTATGAAAGGAAAATCAATCCTGTTTAATGTATAATTAATGCAAACTTAATATGGTGTTGATATTCAGTAAATAATAATTGAAGACCTTTGTAAAAAAATAAAATACATATTATTGTGAAATATGGTGTCTTTT
Organism: Bacteroidia bacterium; assembly: GCA_019695295.1. Taxonomy (GTDB): domain Bacteria; phylum Bacteroidota; class Bacteroidia; order J057; family J057; genus JAAFHL01. The sequence goes on from JAIBAH010000074.1 coordinate 11,657, forward strand.
TAATAACCTGTTGTTTTCTTTTTTTTTCATGCAGCAGACAGGGAAATGTACTGAAAATCAAAGGTTCTGATACAGAAGTTAATATATCTGTACTTTTGTCAGAAGCGTATTTTGCTCAACACCCTCAGATGCATTTATCGGTATCGGGAGGGGGCTCAGGTTTGGGGATTGCCTCTTTATTGAATGGCTTATCGGATATTGCCAATTCTTCCCGCCCGATGAATGCCGAAGAAGAGGCGCTTTTCAGAGAGAAAAAAATAGAAGTAATCCCTTTTGAGTTTGCTTATGACGCCCTTGCAATTATAACCCACTCTTCCGTAAGGCTGGATTCGCTTTCAGTAGAAGAGGTTAAGCAGATTTTTAAAGGCAATATAAACAATTGGCAACAGTTGGGTCTGAGCAAAATACCCATTACGATATATGGAAGACAAAACAACTCAGGAACTCATGCTTATTTAAAAAAGAAACTTGGGGTTCAATTTTCACTGCATTCGAAAGGAATGAACGGAAACGCTCAGATACTTGAAGCGGTAAAGGCCGATAAAGGAGGCATTGGTTACGTAGGCGCAGGGTATGTGATTAAAAACGGTAAGCAGTCCGATTCAAACATCAAAATTCTTAAGATTTATTTGCCCTCCGGCAAAGCGTATTCGCCCCTGGATTATGAGGCGGTTGTAAAGCAGGATTATTATTTTCAGCGTCCGCTTTATCAGTATATTCTGAAGTCTTCCTATCCAAAAGCAAAACCTCTTTTAGATTTTGAAAGTAGCGAAGCCGGTCAAAAAATTATCGTGAGTAATGGATACTTTCCAATAAAAAACAGTAAACAGAATGAACAGTAAACAAAGAGTCAGAATTGATAAAACGTTTAAATATCTTTTTCAGTTTGCGGGTTTTGCATGCATTGGAATATTAGTGGGTATTTTCATTATGTTGATTTACAATTCAGTTGCTTTTTTTATACAGATAAAACCCCTTGATTTCGTTACCGGAACCCAATGGAATCCCAGCCTTCACTTTGGTTTATTACCGCTTTTGGCAAGCACTCTTTTAGTAACATTCGGAGCTATGATTATTGCTATCCCATTAGGCATCTGTACAGCTCTGTTCATTTCTGAATATGCCACTGGTGTTACCAAAAGTATCTTAAAACCCGCCATTGAAATGCTTTCCGCTATTCCCTCTGTAGTGATTGGATTTTTAGGTATTGTGGTAATCAGCCCGGGAATTTCTGCGGTTTTCGGTTTGAGCAATGGCTTAAATTCGCTGAATGGAGCAATTTTATTAGCGATTATGGCTTTACCAACGATTATTACCGTTGCTGAGGACGCTATTCACGCAGTGCCTTTGACCATAAAGGAGGCTTCTTACGGATTGGGTGCCACCAAATGGAGTACGATGAAGTCCATCGTTTTACCTGCTGCCTATCCGGGAATTATTGCAGCTGTAATGCTGGGTATGGGCAGAGCGATAGGGGAAACCATGACTGTTTTGATGGCTACAGGCAACTCTCTGGCGTTTCCTACGGGGTTTTTTAGTTCCATCCGGACAATTACCGCCACTATTGCAATTGAAATGGGAGAAGTGCCTTTTCAAACGACTCATTATCACGGATTGTTTGCACTGGCGTTAATTTTATTTTTGATTACTATGTCCATCAATGTGCTTGCAGAAAGAATTGCGAACCGGATCAGAAAATTTCAATAAAGCCTCAATATGACAATAAAAACCTTATTTAAAGAAAATCCGCTACCCATGATTGTGTTACTTTTGTGTACCCTTCTCGTATGCGTATTTTTATTGTTAATACTGGGCGAAATATTCTCAAAAGGGATACCGGTTCTCTCATGGGCTTTCATTATTCACTCACCTGAAAACGGGATGACAGAAGGCGGAATCTTGCCCGCAATTGTGGGGACTCTCCTTTTAACTTTGATTACTACTCTGGTTTCGTTACCTTTCGGGATTGCCTGTGCTGTTTATCTGAGCGAATATGCGCAAAATAATATTACGACCCAAATTATACGTGCAGCTATCCGGAATCTGGCTGGTGTGCCTTCTATCATTTATGGATTGTTTGGACTGGCTCTTTTCGTTGAGGTGTTACAATTAGGCACTTCTATTTTATCAGCGGGTCTTACATTGGGCTTATTGTCTTTGCCTTACATTATAACTACCTCAGAAGAAGCAATGAAAACAGTACCGGTTTCTATGCGGGAAGGTGCAATGGCCTTAGGAGCAACCCAATTTGAAACTATCAGAGACATCGTTTTACCGGCTTCTGTACCGGGCATTGCGACAGGGATTATCCTGAGCCTTTCACGGGCAGCGGGCGAAACAGCTCCGATTCTTTTTACGGGATCTGCTTTTTATGTTACAGGGTTGCCGGGCAATATATTTCAGGAATTTATGGCATTGCCTTATCATTTATATATGCTTTCCACTCAGCATCAGTCTATCGCTGAAGTCCGCCCTTTGGCATATGGTACAGCTACGGTATTGATTCTATTGGTTTTTATGCTTAATATAATTGCTTTTTTGATCCGGAATAAATTCAGAAATAAAAATTAATGGATTGATATACTTTCATCAAATATAATATCATAAATACAACAACCAAATTTTAAATGCAGACAACCAAAATACAAACAAAGACAATTATTGATATTTCAGACCTCAATTTATTCTTTGGAGAAAAACAGGTACTGAAAAATATCGGAATGAATATCGCTGAAAAAATGGTGACCGCCCTCATCGGGCCTTCAGGTTGTGGTAAATCCACACTTTTGAGAACCCTTAACCGTATGCACGATTTATCCCCTGACGCACATATTTCGGGGGATATTTCAATCGACGGGCAAAATATTTTCCATAAAAATATAATCGTCAATAACTTGAGAAAAAAAGTAGGAATGGTATTTCAGAAACCCAATCCTTTCCCCAAAAGTATTTATGATAATATTGCTTATGGTTTGCAGATTAATGGTTTTTCAAAGGAAAAAATACCGCAAATAGTGGAAGAATCGCTGCACAAAAGCTATCTTTTTGAAGAAGTAAAAGACAAATTACATGAACCTGCCACCCGGCTTTCGGGCGGTCAGCAGCAGCGTTTGTGTATTGCACGTACGATTGCAGTAAAACCGGATATCATACTAATGGATGAGCCTTGCTCCGCTCTTGATCCCCTGAGCACCCTGAAAATAGAGGAATTGATTCTGGATTTAAAAAAAGATTATACTATCGTTATCGTTACACATAATATGCAACAGGCTGTACGGGTTTCAGATTTTACCGCTTTTATGTATCTGGGAGAGTTGGTCGAGTTTGATGAAACGATTAAGATTTTTAATAATCCCGAAAAACAACTGACCAAAAATTATATTAACGGGCATTTTGGGTAAATAAAAAGTGAGTGGTTTTTTGCAGGATGAATTTATTCGGCGTTTCGGGTAAAACTTCCTGAGATTAATAAGGTTATTGAAATAGATGTTTTTGTGTAATAAAAAAAGGGATTTTCTCTGTCTTCAGCCCGTTCAGGTGGTTTCAGATTAGCGATTAATCTCTTTTCCCTATTTTTACTGAAAAGAAACGATAAAAAATGAAATCCATAACGGAATTACAACAGGATTTGCAGAAGTTACGTCAAAAAATGAGAGTAGCCGAAATTAAAAAATCCGATTGGCTGGAAAAGGTTTTGCCTGAAAATCAAAAAAGTGCAAAAAATCTGATTGATTATCTGGCTTTTCGGTCAGAAAGTCTCCAGCTCATTCAGGAGTCCCTGCATTTTTATGGCTATTCTTCTTTAGCAAGTAGCGAAAGTCATATTAGCGTACAACTGGATAATTTACTGGCCTTAATGGACGGTATAAAATATAATGAAAATGCATTGGAGGCCCTGGAGGGAGCCAAAAGATTAAGTGCCAATACCGAAAAATTATTTGGCAATAATAAGTCGGTTAATATTCCCTTTATTATGGTGACATTAGAAGGAGAATCCGCAGTTGTCTATAAAAATATTGTGGAATTATTAAAAAACGGGATGAATGTGGCGCGGATTAATTGTGCGCATGACAACGAACATGTCTGGTTGAAAATGGTAGAAAATGTTCGTAAAGCATCCCAAAAAACAGGTAACCCCTGTAGTATCTATATGGATCTGGCCGGCCCCAAAATCAGAACGCAGGTGGTAGGCAAAGGGGCTGGAAAAGGAAAGTTTAAAATCAGGCCTGATGAAGAATTTCTTTTGATTGAAGCTCCCGAAGAGCCGTCTGAATCTAAAAAAACACTTCAGTGTACGCTGCCAGGTATCGTAAATAATTTGAAAAATGGGCATCGGGTTTTATTTGATGACGGACTTTTTGAGGCGGTCGTGGTGCATAAAAAAAAGAATGTTGCTCATCTGAAAATGATTCGTATTTCGGCGAATAAACCGTTTGTCAGAGCGGAAAAAGGAATGAATTTTCCGGATACGGTATTTCATACCAGTGCCCTGACACAATACGATATGTCCTGCCTGCCATTTATCACTGCAAATGCAGATATGCTGGGTGCATCCTTTGTAAACCATGCCGCTGATATAGAGGAACTACAAAAGCAACTGGCCGTTTTGGGTAAACCTGTTTTCCCGGTTATTGCTAAAATTGAAACCAATGAGGCGGTCAATAATCTTCCGTTTATTATTTTACAGGGAATGAAAAAAGGCACTTTCGGAGTGATGATAGCCCGGGGAGATTTAGCCGTAGAAATTGGATTTGAAAGGTTAAGTGAAATTCAGGAAGAAATTTTATGGATATGTGAGGCCGCTCATATTCCCGTGATATGGGCTACACAGGTCCTTGAAAATCTCAATAAACAAGGGGTGGCTACCAGAAGCGAGGCTACTGATGCCGCACATGCTGCTCTGGCAGAGTGTGTAATGATTAATAAAGGAGAACATACGCTTGAAGTATTAAAAACCCTTATTGATATTTTGAGAAGAAGCAGACAACATAATTATAAACAAAGACATATTTTCAGAGAGTTAAGCATTGCCAGAAGGTTCTTTTCAAATGCTTAGTACTTTTCTGTATTCTGTGGCTAATTCCCTCATCAACCAAAGGACAAAAAATAGGATAGGATGGAGTACCTGAAATTACATTACAACAGCCTGGCAACGGTTATTTTCGTGTTTATTATTGTAATTGCGCATATTGTTTCTCCCGACTTTTACGATTTTACCCAAAACACGATTAGTGACCTCGGAGCACAGGCTTATGACAGAAAGGCGATTATGCAAACCGGTTTTCTGATATTCGGGATGATTGTTGTGTCAGGTATTTTCCTGAATGGATTTTCGTTGCGTACGCTGCCGGTGTTAATTTATGCTTTGAGTGTGGCAATGACTGGAATATTCTGCACCAAACCCTTTTTTTCAGGTGTTTCCTTTTCTGAAACACACGCTTCTGTCCATGCTTTCTTTGCACAATTAGCCGGTGTCGCTTTTAGTACAGGCATACTCGTTCAGGTTTTTTATGAAGCCGAAAGGTCATTAAAAACAATTCATTTTGTGTTTTTTCTGCTCGTTATTGGATTGTCTGCTTCCTTTGGTCTGCTTCAAAACTATCAGGGTATCGCTCAGCGTTTGCTTTACTTCGTTAGTTTTATCTGGTTTGTTCGGTTTTACAAAGGTTGATTTTTAGCTTATTATCCCTGAATACCCTAAAAAAATCCTGAAATTCTCTCTGAAACATTAAATTCATTTAAATTTGATTTTCAATTTATGTAAAATGGTTATTATTGCAGAAAAAATATGAATATGAGAGATTTCCGGTATTTTACATTGGCCGTTATTTGCTTTTTTAGTTTTGGGTTTGTTCAGGGTCAAACGGTTGTCAGAGGGCCGTATCTTCAAAACCCTACTCAAAATTCTGCTGTTGTCTGCTGGCGTACAGATGTCCCTGCGGACAGTAGAGTATTGTTTGGTACTTCGCCCGGAAATCTGAACTGGGTGGCTTCTGACACAACTCTGGTTACCAATCATTTTGTGACCTTGCAGGGATTGTCCCCCTACACTCAGTATTATTATCAGACAGGTACAGGTACAACCCTTTTTCCGGTAACCGGAGACCAGTATGTGCGCACCTTCCCGGCTGACGGGGTAGTACAGCCCGTCAGAATCTGGGCTTTGGGTGATTTTGGGAAAGGGAATCAGGAGCAGGCCGCTGTCAGAAATGCCTTTGAGGCTTTTAACGCTGACCGGAAAACGGATTTGTGGGTTTGGCTGGGAGACAATGTCTATGCTGACGGTACCGATGAAGAATATCAGACAAAGGTATTTGACTCCATATATGGGTATCATCATATGATGAAATACCTGCCCTTTCATCCCTGTCCGGGCAATCATGATTACAACAGCATTTCTCCCGTAACGTCAACCGTAAACCCGAATAATCATTCCGGGCCTTATTATGACATGATTCGTGTCCCTCAGAATGGGGAAGTGGGAGGCATTCCTTCCCAGAAACCGTTATACTACTCATTTGATTATGCCAATATTCATTTTATCTCCATTAATTCCGAAATTGGGTCTGTCTATAATGCAAGTCATGACTGGATAGGGGCAAGCCCGTTATTTAGTTTTAATGGCTCTGTGTTTACTCAGTGGCTGGAGCAGGACCTCGCGGCGAATCAGCAAAAATGGTGTATCGCATATTTTCATCAGCCTCCCTATACTGACGGCTCTCATGAATCCACTGCCTTTTGGGAAGTGTATATGAAAGCCATGCGTGAAAATATTGTACCCATTCTGGAAAACCACGGAGTGGACCTGGTATTGAACGGTCACAGCCACGTTTATGAACGCTCCTACCTGATTAAAGGCCTGTACGACGACGATAATACGTTTAATCCGGCAACGATGGTAATCAATGGCGGAAGCGGCTCCCTTTCCAGTCCTTACTATAAATACCTTCAGGGACCCAATCCCAATACCGGTACTGTGTATGTCGTTGCCGGAAACGGAGGAAGCAAAGAAGACGGGGGCGCGGGATTACAACATCCTGTCATGTTTTACGGAGACGGTTGCGATACCTGTATCGGCTCTTTCATCCTCGATATTCACGCCGACACCCTTAAAGGAAGGTATTTATCCGCCTCGGGAGCAATAAAAGACGAGTTTTATATCATCAAAAGTATGCAAACCGGACTTGCCAAACCCGAACTCAGTTATTTTAGCATTTTCCCTAATCCGGCTCACCATAAAATTTCCATCTCAGCAACGGCAAACAATGTCTCAAAAAAATGGGATATGACGTTGTATGACTTCGGCGGAAAGGCGCTTTTTTCGCAGAACAATATCCCCCGGGAGATTGAACTTTCACTGGAAAAATATCCTTCCGGAGCTTACTGGTTGATTTTCAGGGACGAATCCGGACAGTACTTCAGGGAAAAGATTATCAAGGAGTAATATCCCCGGAAAAACAAGATGTAAACCGGTAAAAATTTGCCGGATGGGTTGTATGAAGGTTTAGCTCCCCGGGGGTAAATCTTCCCGGATTATTTTTATTTTTATCAAACATAAATCCGCTGAAAATGGTAATTAATGGATTAGGTAGTTCTGTTTTATTATAACAACAGTCAGCATGGAAAAAGATAAAAACGTTACAATCAGTAAAAGTGTATTAAAATCACGTACCCGTAAGGTGAAAGAAGGGGATGTCGTGGGAGGCGAAACGCTCAGCGAAGCCAGGGAAAAAACCGTAAGCAGGAAAATCCGGGCTAAAATCAACAGTGAGGCAGCAGCGTTAAAAAACTATCTGGAGTCTTCTGATAATGATAAAAAACGCAATGCGGAAAATTATCTGAAGAATTTCCCCGAAGAGGAAAGAAAATACCTGCTGGAGTTATTGCTTTCTGAAAATGGTTCGAAGAATAAAGTCAGGGTTCATCCGGATGATGTGCTGGTAAAAAACTGGAGGGACGGAGAATATCCGTATCTGAACCTGATGTCCCGCAAAAATTACGAATTCCAGAAGTACAATCTGCAGGTGGAGCTGTTAAAATTACAGGCCTGGGTGAAAGATACGGGAGCAAGGGTTATCATTCTGTTTGAAGGAAGGGATGCGGCAGGCAAAGGAGGCACAATTAAGCGGTTTATGGAGCATCTCAATCCCAGGGGCGCAAGAGTGGTGGCGCTGGAAAAACCTACGGATGAAGAAAAAGGTCAGTGGTATTTTCAAAGATATGTAAAACACCTGCCTACCAATGGAGAAATCGTCCTTTTTGACCGCTCATGGTATAACAGAGCCGGTGTGGAAAGGGTTATGGGTTTTTGTACCGATCCGGAATATCAGGAGTTTATGCGTCAGTCACCGGAATTTGAACGGAATCTGGTGAGAAGCGGAATTATCTTATTCAAGTTCTGGTTTTCTGTAAGTCAGGATGAGCAAAGAAGAAGGTTCAAAGACAGGGAAACGCATCCCCTGAAACAATGGAAACTTTCCCCTATTGACAAAGCCTCTCTGGATAAATGGGATGATTATACCGCTGCCAAGGAAAATATGTTTTTTCATACCGATACTTCAGACGCACCCTGGATTGTAGTAAAATCGAATTGTAAAAAAAGAGCACGCTTAAATTGTATGCGTTACGTTTTACATAAATTAAACTATAAAAATAAGGATATGGAGAAACTGGGAAAAGTGGATCCTTTAATCGTGGGCAGGGCAAATGTGATTTATGAAAAAGGAGAAACCTATTTCTAACGGCATTCATTCATCATGAAGATTGAACCGGATTCCGTCGCTGAATTTCATATTCCTTTTCTTCATTCTTTTAAATCACTATGCATCGGATCTTCCTCATTCTGTTTTGCTTTCTTTTCAGTTCGGGGTTACTGTCTCAAATCCTCAACGGTGTCCCGTACAGCCCGATAACGCTAAAAAAAGAGGACATTGGCAGGGAGCAGCTGGAACGCCTGATTAAAACCAAAATTACACTGCTCCCGGGTTCGGAATGGCCGGTAGCGGTGGATTCTATTGAGGCTTCCAATGCCCGGACTGAGCGGAAAAGTATCCGGATTATGCAGGCTATATGGGCTATTCGTCAGCAAAAAAAGGAAATACTCTTGCTGAGGGAAATTCAGGATGAGGCACGTAAAAGGAAAGAGTTGAAACGATTTTTTCGCAAAAAGTTAAAAAATATTCCTTTGGATGAGTCTGACCCTGACCTTTCCATTGAAAAGGCACTCTCTTTTTTTCATCAGCAACTCGGCGTACAATCGGCGCTTTGGGATAAAAATCAGGAAAATCTGCTTTTTTATAAATCCCTGATAATCCCTGAACCGGAGGGAGATACAGCAGTGTTTTGGGCTGAGAATGTGCTGCTTGCCTGTAAGGAGTTGGAAAGAAACTACGCCTCTCTGGATAAAAGACTGGAAATTACAGAATTAAAAGAGCTAAGCCGGTTGCAGTTTCAGGACTATGCAACGATGGAGGTGGGTCGGGAAATCAGTCAGATTTGGGTATATTTCTACGAAGGCGGCATTCAGACAGCCATGAGAGTGGTGGCAAAATACGCCCTTTTGCCGTATGAAAACCTGAATTATGAAGGAAACGCAGTCGAAACGGGTACGGAGGAGTTTCAAAATTACAGGGAACATCTGCTGGGGAATATGGATATGATTGCGGTAAAGGGCGAATCTTACCTGAATAAAACGGAAACCGGAGGGGCTCCTTCTGTTGTCACGGGAACAGGCGATTTTTATCTCGGAAAAACAGAGGTCACCGTTGCACAGTTCCGCCTTTTTTGTGAAGCAACGAACCGGAAAATGCCGAATCCTCCTTCTTATGGCTGGAAAGAGAATCATCCCATCTCAGGAATTTCCTGGAATGAAGCCGTTGCATTTTGTCAGTGGCTTTCAGGGGTAAGTGGTAAAAACTATACTTTGCCTGCGGAGAAGCAATGGGAATGGGCTGCAAGGGGCGTTTTCGGAGATTCCCCCGATGCATTGGCTGAAATGGGCTGGCATTACGATAACTCAGACAGGAAACCTCACCGGACAGGCGCAAAAAAACCGAACGAATATGGTATTTATGATATGGCCGGAAATGTCTGGGAGTTTACTCTCACGGATTATCAGCCGGAGATGTATCCTTCCGTCAAAAACCCGAATAAAGAAATTCTGAACTATAACGAAGCCCGTTTCAAAGTCCTGAAAGGTGGCTCTTCCTGGGATACTCCGGATAGTTTTCATCTCAATGCCCGTTTCATAGCCCTTCTCACCGATAATAATTTTGGGATGGGTTTCAGGCTATGCCGGAGTAGGGGAGGGGAGGAAAAATAATAAGTACCCGGACAAAAGTACCCTTATACGAGAAACCCTTCAACCCACCCTTAGCGTCTTTGCGCCTCTGCGAGAGAGTATCTCACCCATCCCCCCAAAAAACTCCCTCCTCAAACATTTGTCATTTCAAAAAAAAGCAATATTTTTGTTGAGATTTTTAAAAGCAGAAAAAACTAAATAAACTTCAAAAAACTATGGTTGGAATTATAATGGGGAGTAAATCAGATTTCCCGGTTATGCAGCAGGCTGCAGAGGTACTCAAAGAATTGGGTATTGCATACGATATCACGATTGTTTCCGCTCACCGTACGCCGGACAGAATGTTCGAATACGCAAAAGGAGCAATGGGAAAAGGAATTAAAGTCATCATCGCAGGCGCAGGCGGAGCCGCTCACCTTCCCGGAATGGTTGCCTCTATTACTACCGTACCGGTTATCGGTGTGCCGATTAAATCCGCCAACTCCATTGATGGCTGGGACTCGGTATTGTCTATCCTTCAAATGCCCCCGGGCGTTCCTGTCGCTACGGTATCCCTCAACGGCGCCAAAAACGCAGGAATCCTCGCCGCTCAAATGCTGGCTATAGGAGATGAGGTATTACCCAAAAGACTCGCCGACTATAAAGAAAGCCTGAAAAATTCCGTCATGAAAATGGTGGAAGAAATCAAGGAAAAAGAGTGGGATAGCGAAGATTAATCATCGCCCCGCTTTGGATTGTATAGGATTGCCTTTGTCAGTTGAACTGATGAGGGCAGTTTTTTTTAATGGGGGGAT
>JAIBAH010000075.1 GCA_019695295.1 Bacteroidia bacterium
GAGTGTGAAATCAATCGTGAAAAATATTATATTGAAGTAAAGACTTTTTTGAAGGAGTAGTTTTCCTCTGAAACGGATAATCCCTCAAAAAAAAATCTGCCTGAATTTCCTGAAAATACAGATATTTGTAAAAAAAGCAGATTATGCCTGAAAAAATTGTATTTTCAGTAATAAACGACTATAGCGGAGACCGAAGAATCCAAAGAATCGCGGGATATCTCAGCGAAATGGGGGCAGACGTTAGTATTATTTGCAGAAGGCTTCCGGACTCTCTGCCGGTAACGGATTTTCCGTATCCTGTTTACAGAATGAGTCTTTTTTTTAAAAACGGTAAGTTCTTTTATATAGAATTTACCCTCCGGCTTTTTCTGAAACTATTATTTTTCAGGGCGGATACACTTGTTTCCAATGACCTTGATACTTTGCTCCCCAATTTTGTGGTAAGTAAAATCCGGAGGAAAAAACTGGTTTATGATTCTCATGAATACTACACAGAAAGTCCGGAAATCATTCACCGCCCTTTTATACAGAAAATATGGTTAAAGGTGGAGCAGTGGATTTTTCCAAAACTGAAACAGGTTTATACTGTCAATGAATCCATTGCAAAAATATATTCGGGTCTGTATCATATTCCGGTAAAAGTGGTAAGAAATCTTCCGCTCAGAAGGGATGTGCCGCCCTATAATTATGAAATCAAAAGAAAAGAAAATATACTGATTTATCAGGGAGCACTGAATCTCGGCCGGGGAATCGAACTGATGATAGAAGCCATGGACTATCTGCCTGACTATCAATTATGGATAGTGGGAAAAGGAGATATAGAAACTAAGCTCAAAGCAATGGGAGAAGGGAAAAAGAACATTCGGTTCTGGGGTTTTCAGAAGCCCGCGGACTTGCTTTCTTTTACAGAAAAAGCCCTCCTGGGATTAAGCCTTGAAGAAGATATGGGATTGAATTACCGGTACGCTTCTCCCAATAAAATCGTGGATTATATCCAATCCGGTATCCCCTGCCTCTGCTCCGATTTACCGGAAATGAGCGCTTTGGTGCTTCAGCATAAAACCGGGAATATTTTGCCTTTTGCCGAAAGAAATCCGGAAAGCCTTGCGCTAAAAATCAGAAATCTTACCGAAAACGAACCTCTTTACCGTACTTTGTACCAGAATTGTGCAGAAGCGGCGGAAAATTTATGCTGGGAAAAAGAAAAATCCAGGCTTAATCCGATTTTTTTCCCTATAAATGAATGAATTGACAAATCCAATAATCCTTTCTCCTCTTTTTCTCATAAAAAAACAGGAAGCGTAAAAATTACTCTTCCTGCCAGTGTATATTGATTGAAGCTATTTCAAAATCAACCAAAAAGTCCTTTTTTACGGCTTCTGCCTCCAAGGCCCAGTACGCCAAGCAGCCCTCTCGTTACTTCTTTGGCAACGGTCCTGCCGATTTGACGGGTAAGGGTACTGTCTATCATATTTTCAAAAAAGCCTTTTTCACTTTTCTCTGCTTTTTCTTCCTGCTTGCGCATTTCTTCTTTGTGCCCCTCTTCGGTTGCTTCCTTTAATTTTTCTGAAAGAATTTCGTATGCACTTTCAGAGTCAATCTCGCGGTTATATTTTTTTACGAGCGGAGAACGATTCACAATTTGCTGAATTTCTGCATCCGTAAGTACATCCATCCGGGATTCCGGCGCACGAAGCATCGTATGTACAAGCGGAGTAGGATTTCCTTTTTCGCTCAGGGCCGAAACGAGTGCTTCCCCTATGCCTAATCCGGTGAGCAGGGTTTCGATATCGTAGTATTCAGAAGGAGGGAAGTTTTGTGCAATCAGCTTAATTCCTTTTCTGTCTTTTGCAGTAAAAGCCCGGAGTGCATGCTGTACTTTTAAGCCCAGCTGACCTAAAATACTTTCTGGAACGTCTTCGGGAGACTGAGTACAGAAAAAGATTCCCACTCCTTTGGAACGAATTAATTTGATGATTGTTTCGAGTTGGTTCAGAAGGACTTTGCTTGCTTCAGAGAAAATCAGGTGGGCTTCATCAATGAAGATTACCAGTTCCGGCTGTTCTGCGTCTCCTCTTTCAGGGAAAGTAGCATATACTTCTGCCAGCAGACTCAGCATAAAAGTAGAAAACAAAGCTGGTTTATCCTGAATATCCGTAAGCCGGATTACAGAGATTGTACCATGACCATTTTCATCCAAACGGCATAAATCCTGTACATCAAAGGATATTTCGCCCAGAAAAGTATTGGCTCCCTGTTGCTCAAGCGCTACGATATTTCGCATAATCGCCCCTACGGACACTGTCGAAATTTTACCGTACTCTGCTTCGATTGCTGCGGCACCCTCTCCGGATAGAAACTGAAGTGACTTTTTCAGGTCTTTTAAATCCAGAAGCGGCAACTGATTGTCGTCACAATATTTAAACACGAGGCCCAAAACCCCCGCCTGAGTTTCGTTGAGTCCGAGTATTTTAGCGAATAAAACGGGCCCAAACTCTGAAACGGTTGCCCTTAATCTTACTCCCGGCTCATCGGAAAGCGACATCAGTTCCACTGGATTAGGAGCCGGATTAAATGGAATCCCTATTTTTTCACTTCTTTCTTTTATTTTATCGTTGAGCGTTCCAACAGCGGCTATACCACTCAGGTCACCCTTTATATCCATCAGTAAAACAGAAGTTCCTGCTTTGCTTAACTGTTCTGATAAAGTCTGAAGGGTTTTGGTTTTCCCTGTTCCTGTAGCTCCGGCGATTAATCCATGACGATTCATCGTTCTGAGTGGGATTTTTACCTGAGCTTCTTTATGAACAGCGCCCTCCAGAATAGAAGCACCCAATACGATTGCATTTCCTTTACAAGTATATCCTTGCTGGATTTCCGATATAAATTTTTCAGTATTTGCCATTTTAGTTTGGTTTTTTTTGCAAAAATACGAATATTACAGAAAAAATCAATGCGATTTTCTGATTTCTGACCACACAAAAGAATGCAGGTCACTTATCTATCACTTCCGTTACGCTTTTATGCGGAAAATATTTCTGCTTTCTTTTTTCGTTTCCTGTTAAATCAGAGACCGGAAATATGCTGCCGATTTACATAGATGTGTTCCATACCAGGAAAAAGCTTCTCCGTCCACAATCCTTACCTCCGCCCGGGGAAATAATTGCCGGAACTGCTCAATGTGTTTCTCCCTGAAAGGAAATGGCTCAGAAGAAAGTAATATTTTGTCAGGGTCAAGTTCCGTGATTAAATCCGGAGATAGTTCAGGGTAACGCCCCGAAAGCCGGCTTGCCGCATTTTTCCATCCTAATCCCTCTATTATACTATCTATATAAGTATCTCTCCCTGCAACCATATAAGGCTCCTGCCAGATAACGTAAAGAACCGAGGCTGGTAAAAGGATGTCTTTGAGCTGATTCCAGGTTTTTCCTGCTACTTCCAGGTTTTCTCCTGCCGTCCTCTCATCTCCGGTAAGTTTCCCCAGGTTGCCTATCATCCTGATTCCATCCTCAACGGTTTTTATATCCAGAACAAAAACAGGATACGATTTTTCCAGAATACCGACCATTTCCGGCGTATTTTCTTCTTTGACAGCAATAATTAAATCCGGCTGAAGCGCTGCCACCCGGTCAAAGTGGATTTTTTTGGTTCCGCCTACAACTTCTATTGTTTTAATCTCGGGTTCCGGATGAATACAAAAACGCGTTCTGCCCACAATTTTATTCCCCGCGCCAATATCATAAAGGGTTTCCGTTACGCTTGGGCAAAGCGAAATCACCCGTTTGGGATGAAAAGGTATCCCCACCTTACGGAGAAGGTCGTCAGCGAGTATTCTCATATTCTTCCCAGAAAATCCTGCAAAATAATCACTGCACTTGTCTGATTAATCAGGTGCTTGTCTCTTCTTTTGCTTTTTTTTACGCCGGCATCAAACATCACTTTTTTGGCCATTTTTGAAGAAAACTGCTCATCATGGAGAGAAACCGGAATTTCCGGAAACCAGACCTTGAGTTGAGCGGACAAAGCCCGGATGGCTTCAGTAGAATGAGTATCAGAGCCATCGGTACGGGTAGGAAATCCCAGTACAATGCGCTCAATATTTTCAGTTCCTACAATTTCCTTTAATTTCGACTCCAGCATCTCCGTTTCTACCCCGCCAATTCCTGACACAGAAATCTGCAAAATATCCGTCCAGGCGAGTCCGGTACGTTTGAGGCCGTAATCTATCCCTAATAATCTTCCCATATTTTATATAATTCAGTCACAAAAATACAAATAAATTATCTTTTTTTGCAAATACCCCGGTTTTTATGTTGTTTAGCATAAAATTTATCAGACTACGTACAGAAAAAAGTATGCTAAAAGAAAAGATAAAAGACGCTGTCAGAAAAATTCTTTGGGTTTTACATATTGATATTACACAAAATCTTCGGTATGACCGCCAAACGATTGCCGTAATGAAAAAGGTACTGAAACCGGAGAGCAACTGTATAGATGTGGGATGTCATAAAGGAGAAATGCTGGATTTAATGTTGCAATACGCGCCTCAGGGAAAACATTTTGCCTTCGAACCTTTGCCCAACCTATATAAAAAACTAACTGAAAGATACCGGCAATTTCCGAACGTAACTGTTTCGGATATCGCTTTGTGTGATGAAAAAGGAAGCACTTCTTTTCATTACGTTGTCAATGCGCCAGCCTATAGCGGCATTAAACAAAGAGAATATAAAAAAGCACCTCAGATTGAGGTAATCACCGTTCAGACGGATAAACTTGACCATGTAATTTCTGTCAGTCAGCCGGTTCACTTCATCAAGATTGATACAGAAGGCGGGGAATATGGAGTGCTGAAAGGGGCAAAAGCATTAATTTCCAGAAACAAGCCTGTGATTATCTTTGAATGTGGAATCGGCGCTTCGGATTATTATGAAACCAAACCCGGAGAAGTTTTTCAGTTACTTCGGGACTGCAATCTGAACGTTACTACCCTGCAGCAGTTTGTGAAAGGAGGATTACCGCTTACATTGAGTGAGTTTGAAAATCAGTACTATCAAAAAATTAACTATTATTTTGTAGCATACCCTCAGGATATCAACCCGTAAATACCGGGTTTGTCATCCTGTATCACAAATTAAAATTTCAAGAAATGATTAACTTTGATTCAATACCGGAAGACCTGCTTCGCATCCTGATATCCGTAGTATTAGGGGCTTTACTTGGCATAGAAAGGGAGTATCGCGGAAAAGCGGCAGGCATTAAAACCATCGCCATGATAAGCCTTGGTGCTTGTATTTTCACCCTGATTTCTCAAAAAATCAGTGATTCCAGCCCGGACCGTATTGCAGCCAATATTGTGACCGGAGTGGGATTTCTCGGAGGAGGCGTTATCTTCAAGGAGGGGTTCAGTGTAACGGGACTTACAACTGCGGCATCTATCTGGATTGCTGCTGCTATTGGCATGGCTGTAGGCCACAAAGACTATGTAGTGGCTTTCAGTGCGCTGGGACTCTCTATTTTTGTCCTTTCCACCTTTGAGTATTTAAGGGATTTCATTGAGTTTTTCAGAGAAAGCAGAACCTACCGGATTGCTTTTTTTGTAGAACTGATTTCCCGGGATGAAATTGAAACTGCCATAAAGGACTATTCCGTAAAATGCCGTTTGGTTAAAATCACCCGAACCGAAGGAGTAGTAGAAATGATGTACGAAATATACGGCAACGAAAAAAAACTCAATGCCTTTAATGAATGGCTTGTAGGACATCCACAAATCAAATCTTTTGATTTCTAAATGACGCAAAAATGGTATTTTATCGCCGGAGAAGATTCAGGAGATTTGCTCGCAAGTCATCTGATAAAAGCGATGAAATCCCTCAACCCGGAAATTCAGGTAAAAGGAATGGGGGGAGATAAAATGCAGTCAGAAGGAATGCAACTTACAGAACATATTCGAAACACCAGTTTTATGGGTTTTTGGGAGGTGTTCAAAAATCTGCTGACAATCCGGAAACTTTTCACAAAAATAAAGGCCTCCATCCTTGATTTTCAGCCGGATGTAGTAGTGCTTGTGGATTATCCGGGATTCAACCTCAGGATGGCGAAGTGGCTGCATAAAAAAGGGATTCGGGTTTTTTACTATATTTCCCCTCAGCTTTGGGCATGGAAAAAAGGGAGAATACAAATCATCAGGGATTACGTTGAAAAGTTATATGTGATTCTGCCTTTTGAGAAGAACTTTTATGAATCCGAGGGAATAGAAGTGGAGTATTATGGTCATCCTTTGCTGGATGTAAAAGCCACTTTTGATGCGATGAATGCTCCGGTCTCCGGTTTGAATCAGATTGCTTTACTTCCCGGTAGCCGTACTCAGGAGATAAAAAAAATCTTGCCGGTTATGCTGGAAGTGGCAGCTTCAACCCCGGAGATGCATTTTGTCATTGCGGGAGCCCCCAGTAAAAATATTGAGTTTTATCGTCAGTTTCCGATGAGTGAAAATGTAGAAATACAGATGAACAAAACGTATTCTGTTCTGGCTTCTTCCCGTTCTGCGTTGGTTACTTCCGGTACCGCTACCCTCGAATCGGCACTTTTTATGGTTCCGCAGGTTGTTTGCTACAAAGGCTCCTCTTTGTCATTCCTGATTGCAAAACGGTTAGTAAAAGTCCCGTTTATCAGCCTTGTAAATCTGATTTCAGGAAAAGAAACGGTAAAAGAACTGATTCAGGACGAGCTGACTCCTGAAAATTTAAAAACAGAGCTCCTGAAGATAACCGAAGGGAATCACCGCACCGAAATCCTCCGGAATTATCAGGAACTACACCAAAAATTAGGAGAGGCCGGTGTTTCCCTTAAAATAGCGGCAGCAATGCTAAACCGGGCAAACACTCCGCCTCCGGGAAAATAATATTTAATTTTTTTTACGCTTTACTCCTCTTCCCAGATTTTCCGGATTGCGGCAGCCTTTAACAGGGATTCTTCATATTCATTTAGGGGGACAGAATCATAAGTAATCGCTCCGCCGACATGATAAGAAAGTCTTTTTTTATCATTATCATAAATCAGGGAACGGATAATGACGTTCAGATCAAAATCTCCCGAAGGCGTAAAATATCCTGCAGAGCCAGCGTAAACACCTCTTGAAACCGGCTCATACCGGTCTATCATTTCCATAGATTTCACCTTGGGCGCACCTGTCATAGAACCGGGCGGAAACGTATTCCGGATTATTGCTGCCGGGGAAACGGCTTTTCTTTTTTTGCCGGTAATCGTGGAAACCAGCTGATGTACCTGCGGAAATGTCTGAACTTCCCAAAGCAAAGGGACTTTCACGCTGTTGATTTCTGAGGAGCGGTACAAATCATTGCGCATCAAATCCACAATCATGATATTTTCGGCCCGTTCTTTTTCGGATAATCGCAGTGTCTCTTTTAACAGCGCGTCTTCCTGTGCGTCTTTTCCTCTTCTGATAGTCCCCTTGATGGGCTGAGAGATAATTTTTTCTTTTTTTAATTTCAGAAAACGTTCCGGAGAAGCACAAATCAAATGTTTTTGGTCCCATCGTATATAAGCCCCAAAAGGAACAGGCGAAACAGTAATCAACTTTCTGAAAATATCAAAAGGGGAATCAGTGGAGTAATCCGCTCCAAACCTTTGAGTAAGGTTTATTTCGTAAAAATCGCCTTCTAAAATATGATTCTTCAGTTTTTCTATCGTTTCTGTATATTGTACAGGACTAAAAGCCGATTCAAAAGCAGGAGACGTACCGGGATTAACCGGGAGTTTTTCCTTTTTTTTAATCGTATTCCATATTTCTTTTCCCTTTGCAACGTGGATTCGGGTCGCCTTTTTTTTAAGATATACTAAACATTGGGGCACAAAGAAAGCAACCTCCGGAAATTCAATTTCGGGATTGTGATTTGAGTTGAGCGTGGGTTCAAAAACATTTTTTAGTTCGTAGGGTAAAATTCCGGTAAGCCATTCTCCCTGAATCTTTTCAAGGCTACTCCACTGAGTTAGAAGTGTAGCACTGCTATCAGCAAAGCCCAGTATCCATTCATATTCACCGTATTGGTCGGTCATGGAGCCGGCGCTTGTAAAAAACGCAACGTACGGATACTGAGAGGACAGGTATGAAACGAGGGGGAATATCTGCATGCAATGTTGATAATAATTTCCTGTAAAACCGGGATGATTCTGCTAAAAGGAAAAACCACCCGTTACACAAACAAGTGGTTTTTTTGCAGAAAAAATTTCTATGATTAATCGTTTGTTCTATCTCTCAGGATATGTCCGTTATTATCTTCCTTAAAGTTAATATTTTTACCAAACTGCTTATTTCTTTTTTCAGCAAGGAAATTCAGGCGGGGCTGCAACTGATTTTTGTCAATCAGCAAACGGTCTTTGCCATACACTGCATCTTTACGGTCAACGAAATTGAAGTCATAATCCGGGCTCATCACGATAGCCTCTTCCGGACACACTTCTTCGCAAAAGCCACAATAGATACATCTGAGCATATCAATTTCAAATACTTCCGGGAATCTTTCTTTGGGATCGGCGGTTTCATTGGCCTGCATACTGATAGCCAAAGGCGGACACGCCCTTGCACACAAACCACAGGCAACACATCTTTCCTGGTCTTTTTCTTTTACCAGTACAGGTCTGCCTCTGAATTCCGGCCCTAAATCCGGTTTTT
This sequence comes from Bacteroidia bacterium, assembly GCA_019695295.1. Taxonomy (GTDB): domain Bacteria; phylum Bacteroidota; class Bacteroidia; order J057; family J057; genus JAAFHL01. The sequence goes on from JAIBAH010000075.1 coordinate 8,693, forward strand.
CCTCAGGGTACTGAAGCGTAACGGTGGGACGGAAGATGTGTTTTATAGAGAAAGCCATTCCCTTAAATATTTCAGGGAAATACAATTTCCCCATAAACGTTAATTCACGTTCGCTTTTATCTCCTTTAATAATATTACTCGCCATAAATGTTTACAGTTTAAATATTGCGGTCAAAGTTACGGTAAGTTTCTATTTCTCCCAAATTTTATTTCTATAAACCGCAATTTTTTATAAATAGTTTTTATTTTTTTCTTCTTTTATAAGATTCTGGGGGGCTTGAGGCTTTTTTTGCGACCCAAAACGTACTTTCTCAATAACCTTTACCCTTTCAAAACCCTTTTGACAAGCATTGCAGATTTTGTTCCCTGAGGAAGAATCGTACAAATCAGGGTGTATTCTCCTCCGTCTTTTACCTTAAGCCGGTTGCGGACTTCCGTTGCTCCGCTGATAAAATGCCTTTGGTGTATCATGATTGCATGAATTTTTTCTTTTTTCAAAAACGCCTGTATCGTCCTGGGGGTAAAAGGCAACACATTTTTAATTTCATACACTCTTCCACAAAAATCAGGGACAAACTGATTAGAAAAATAAAATCCGTCGAAAGCACTCAGTACGCCCTCCATTTCAGGATAATACTGATGAAACAGTGCATCTACCGTTCTGCTTTTATAAAATGCCGTATCCGGCTCATAAATATAGCGGAATTGTTCCGGTTCAAAGGCTTCCGGGGAGAAAGAAGGCTGCGGACAGGAAAAAGAGAACTCCCTTTGTTTGCCTTCTACATCACAAAATATTTTGATTTTAACGGGGATTTCGTTTTTGCATCCGGATTGAATAATCAGTAAAACCTCTTTGCACTCATTCTTCACAGAGATAATCTGAATTTCTGAAAGCGCCGGAAACTGATTGACGGCTTCCTGAATATCGTAAAGCGGAGACATTTTAATCACTACTTTTTCGGCATACCTTAACATCATCGGCAAAATTTCCAGAATATTCGGCTGTAAATTCTGAGGCAAAAAAACTTTTTCTCCCTCAGCGTCTCTTCTTGATGGGTCGATATAAATCATGTCCACTTTTTCCCCCTTATAATTCCGGAGAAAATTTTCGGCGGAATCATTGATGATGTTGATATTTTTCACCCGCATCAACTCAAAATTATACCGGACGATTTCGCTAAGCTCTCTGTTTTTTTCGATTGAGGTAACGTTTCTGAAATTTTTTGAAAAATGCAGACTATCCACTCCCAACCCACAGGTAAGGTCTATTACAGATTTCCCCTCAAAAGACTTTCGCGAAGCAGAAGCCTCACTGCTGCATTGCTCAAAGGCAAGAGGAGGAATGATTGCACATACATTATAATATGTAGGAAGTTTCTCCCTGCTCTTCTGAAGATATTTCAATTGAGTCGCGATTGTGGATACCGGCACTCCTTTCTGCCTGAAATTCAGGGCAAAGAGAGCCGGTTCTGTTTCTTTATTTTGAGAAATCAGTAATTTTATTTCCTCTTTTTGTAATATTTTCCAGTTTTCTTCAAACATTTTAAGGTTCTCTTCGTAAAATCAGTTACATATTCGTACTAAGTGACATAAACCTACAAATAAACAAATAAAATTCATGACTAAACAAATCTACTTTAATTTTTTATTAACCTATTAATTATTAAAGCCATGAAAGCGACCAAATTTGTCATTGCCGTATTATTATTATTATTTGTAGCATCTTCTTTTTCTTCATGCTCAGGAGGATACGTATGTCAGGCCCAGAAAGTTGGTAATCATCGTACAAGATAATATATGAAAAACCTTAAAGTGTACAGGAGATAGACAAAAACTATCTCCTGTATTTTTTTTGTACATTTTCACACACGATGTGTACCTTTAAAGCAACAACCCCAATGTATATAAAAAAATACACATTTACCCCAAAATCATTAATATTCAACTATTTGTATTATTTATTTTTTTGAAATTAAAAAAGGTATTGAATTTGTAAAGATTAATATGAACAAGCAAAAGTAAAGTGTATTAACCCTTTTTCCTTTTACCTTATTTTCCAATCGTGTTTAACCTTTGAAAACACCCCGTTCGTAACCTGATTAATTGTTTCTCAGCCCTCTTGTAAAATAACTGTATTCTTTTTCGTAAATTGCGACTCAATAAGCGAAAAAGAAATATGCGGTTATTTTTTTTTATAATGTTTTTTCTGATTTCTGCAGGAATCGGTCTTTCTCAGCCTTTTACATTTTCCGGGCAAATATTTGACGAGGCAGGGACTCCGCTTGCCTATACGGGCGTTATGACTTCCGATTTATCCCTGGGGACATTATCCGACGAAAACGGGAAGTTCACACTCCGGCTTCCTGAAAAAGGAGTTTATGTCTTTGTTTTTCAGTATCTTGGGTACAAGGATTTGTATGATACTATTCCGGTAGAAAGAAATATCGTTCGGAATTACCGTATGCAAAAAGAGGATTTAAGTACAGAAGAAGTCATCATTACTTCGGACGGAAAAGACCCCGCTTTCGGGATTATCGCCCGGGCCATTGAGGAGAAAGACAGGAATGCAAAGCCTTTCAGCGAGTACGGTTACGCCTCCTATACCAAAACGGTCATCGGGTTTCCCAAAAGTTTCAGGGCAGATAGCCTTTTGGGGCAGGGAGTGGGACTGGACTTTGGCATAAAACGCAAAAAATCCAAAGAGGAAGAAAATACTGAATTACCGCCCGAACTCAAATCCAAAATCCTCTACCTGTCAGAAACGATGTCAGAGGTATTTATAAAGGAACCGGAAAAAGCCAAAGAGAAAATTGTCAGCTCCAGAGTAAGCGGGGATAGTAAATCCTATAGTCTTTTCGGGAATCTCATCAGCCGGTTTAATCCCTATGAGAATCGTCTTGTGATGGAAGGCGTTGCCGACAGAGGGATAATTTTGCCTCTGGCAGAAAATGCTTTTTTTTATTACGATTTTAAACTTATCGGAACCAAAACAGATAAAGGGACAAAATACTATAAAATTCAGATTTTACCCAAAAGGGAATATGACCCGGTCTGTAAAGGCGTGATTTATATTACCGATAGTTCGTATGCTATCCGCGAGATTGATATTAACGTAAACAAATCGCAGAATATCAATATGATGGATACACTCCGCCTTCATCAGCAATATTCTGAATTTCAGGGTAAATTTTTACCTTATACCACCCGCATGGGGTTTGATTTTATTTTTGATCTGGGGGTGATTAAATTGCCATTACAGGGATTTTCTATTTCCCTGCTTTCCGAATATAATATCATGCCTGCCACCGGGGATAAAAAAAGGTTCGGGAATGAAATCATAGCAGTATCAGACAGTGCGACAAACAAGCCCAAAGTATATTGGGACTACTACAGACCGCTACCCCTAACCCATGAAGAAGAAGCCGATTTCCGGCTGAAGGATAGCTTGGAGTTTATTAAAAATTCGCCCCGGTATCTGGATTCGCTTCAGCGGTTAAACAACCGCCTGGATTTTATGCAGTGGCTCTCTCTGGGACAAACCTTTCGCTATCATAAACAGAATCTTTCCCTAAGAATTGCCCCTTTACTCGAAACGGTTTCCTTCAATCCGATAGAGGGGGGGATTCTCAAACCGGATTTTACCCTGAAAAAAGAACTGGAAAAAAATAAAAGCCTGTCCTTTTCCACCGTTTTACGATATGGATTTTCAAACCGGAAATTCAGCTGGAAAACCGGGCTTGTCTGGGAAAATGCCCCAAAACATTTCTCCAAATGGTCTTTGGAAGGCGGTGATTATGTATTTCAGTTCAGCGGGTTTGAGCAAATAGATGTTTATATTCATGCGATTCGCTGCCTTTCCTATAAATCCAATTTTATGCGACTGTTTCAGCAAAAATATGCAGAGTTAAAATATGAAAGAGAGCTTTTCAATGGATTCATGGCAGGGCTTACTGGCGGATTCTATCACCGGACCGGACTTTCGAATACCACTGAGTTTTCCTTTACCAAAATTCAAACGCCTTACGAAGCCAATCTCATCCCGGATAACCCCTTGTTTCCTTCTCAGGGTTTTCAGCCCAATAATGCATTGATTGCCATGCTGAATCTGCGGTATCAGCCGGGTACAGAGTATATCAGTATTCCTTACGGAAAAACAAACCTGGGCTCAAAATATCCTGTGCTGGAGTTAGGCGTGACGAAAGCCTTTGGGTATTCGGACAACAGCGCTGATTATCTCAAAGCAAAACTGACCGTTTCGGATGATATGTCTCTGGGGATTTTGGGGGTTTTAAAGTATGAGGCCTCTTATGGCCGGTTTCTCGCTCAAAAAAGAGTCTATTTCCCTGACTTATGGCACTTCAAAGGCAATCAAACTCGTTTCAGGGATGACAGAGTTGCGCAATTTTCCCTCATGCCTTATTACCTTTACTCAGGCAGGGTTCCCTTTATAGAATTACACGCAGAGCAGGCATTTCATGGATTTCTAATGAATAAAATTCCCCTGATACGGAAATGGAAACTGGAAGAATACACCGGAGCCCATTTTTTGTGGAACACTCAATTAACCCAGCCTTATCTGGAGATGAACTTTGGGGTGGAAAAGAAGATTCTGAAGATTCTGCCCCTGAGAATGGAGTTTTGCCTGAATCTTACGGGTATATATTATAAAAGGAGTGCATTTATGTTCACCTCTCCTCCGATAGATGCCTTCAGTGGTAGTCTTGGAATGTAAAAAGAAGGAATTTCCCTTTAATTCTGAACCAGAAATTCACTATCTTTGCAGCACTTTTTTGCCGGGTAGTGGCAGAAAAACCCTGTTTTGGGATAATAAAAAAGTCGTTTAACAGAAAAATCATCGTTTATTATATCTTATGACACATATTGATATTCAGGCATTAAATGAAAGAATCAAAAATGCTTCTCTCTTTGTGGATTCCATAAAAGAAGAGCTAAAACATACAATCATCGGTCAGGAATACATGGTAAGCCGGCTTTTGATGGGTTTACTTTCCGGGGGCCATATCCTTCTGGAGGGAGTTCCGGGTCTGGCAAAAACCCTTGCAATCAAATCCCTTGCATCCGCCATTCATGCTCAGTTCAGCCGGATTCAGTTTACACCTGACCTGCTGCCTGCGGATGTTATCGGAACGATGATTTACAATCCGAAAACGATGGATTTTTCGGTAAAGAAAGGGCCTGTTTTTGCCAATTTTGTCCTTGCCGACGAGATTAACCGTGCTCCGGCAAAAGTACAGAGTGCGCTGCTGGAGGCAATGCAGGAAAAGCAAATCACCATTGGAGAAGAAACCTTTATGCTGCCTGATCCTTTTCTGGTACTCGCCACTCAGAATCCCATTGAGCAGGAAGGAACTTACCGCCTGCCTGAAGCGCAAACCGACCGTTTCATGCTGAAATGCGTTATTCAGTATCCTTCCTTTGAAGAGGAAAGAAATATCATTCGGCAGAATACTTCCGGCAGATTTCCAGAGATTAATCAGGTGGCAAATCTGGAGCAAATAAAAGAAGCCCGGAATCTGATAAAACAGATTTACATGGACGAAAAAATCGAGAAATATATTCTGGATATTGTTTTTGCAACGCGGGACCCCGAAACAGCAAGACTTCCCAAACTGAAGCCTTTGATTCAGTACGGCGGTTCGCCGAGGGCTTCCATTAATCTGGCGCTTGCGGCTAAGACCTATGCCTTCCTTCAGCACAGAGGCTATGTAATCCCCGAAGATATCCGCTCCGTCGCTTATGATGTACTCCGGCACAGAATCGGATTGACATACGAAGCAGAAGCTGAAAATATCCGTCCTGAGAATATTATTTCTGACATTCTCAACCGTACCGATGTTCCCTGATAAAAGAGAATTACCCCGATTATCCTGATGTAAAATTGTGATTATCAAAGAAGCTTACAATGGAAACGACTGACCTGTTAAAAAAAGTCCGGAAAATAGAGATTAAATCCAAGGCCCTGTCCGACCAAATGTTTAGCGGAGGGTATCACAGTGCTTTTAAAGGACGGGGAATTTCTTTTTCGGAAATACGGGAATATCAGTGGGGAGATGATATCCGGAATATAGACTGGAACGTAACCGCCCGGTACGAGACCCCTTTTATAAAAGTGTTTGAGGAAGAAAGAGAGCTTGATGTATTAATTGTGGTAGATGTGAGCCCCTCGACTTTTTTCGGGACGCAGCTAAGCCATCAGAAAACGCCCCAGGGAAAAGAGGAAATTCTTGCGGAGATTTGTGCGTTGCTGGCTTTTGCGGCAATGAATAATCAGGATAAAGTCGGACTTGTGCTTTTTACTGATAAAATTGAAAAAATCATTCCTGCTCAGAGAGGAAGAAATCATATATTGCGAATTATCCGGGAAGTAATAGACATTGTACCGGAGGGAAAAGGTACAGACATAGACCTTGCCCTAAAAACTGCTGAAAATGTACTGGGAAAAAGAAGCATTGTTTTTTTGCTTTCTGATTTTTTTAATACCGGCAAACCTTACAAAGATAGTCTGGGAATATTAAAAAAAAGGCATGATGTAGTGGGGGTTCAGGTATATGACGAAAGGGAAAAATCACTACCGGAAGGCCTTGTTTTTCTGTCGGAAGATAGTGAAACCGGAAAAAAAGTATGGATAGATACAGGTGATCTTGCGTTTAAAAAACAATATCTCTCCCGTTTTGATCTCAATACAAGAGAAAATGCCCGTATATTCAAAACAGTAGGGGCAGATTTTATGCAAATTAATACCAGAGATGCTTATATCTCAGCATTTATGAGTTTATTCAGAATGAGGGAGAAAAAAATATAATTCATTCATATAGCAGGCGCAGTTCATTTCCTGTATATTTATACATAATCTATTGGTTTTTACGCTTTGGGGAAAATTATTATTAGGGTTAAATTATGAGAGTTTCTTACAATAAAATTCGTTACTGGTATTTTGTGTCTTTTTCTTTTCTGCTTATAACAATCTTCTCGCTTACAGGTGCTTCTGTTTCACTGGGGCAAACAAATGGCCCCGTTACAATCAGGGTATATCCAAAGGGATACAGCAAAAATCAAGAAAAATATGATGACAATCAGTTTAAAGCTTCCCATCCAAGCCTTCCCATGGGCACAAAGATTATCATATACAGACCGGATAAAGGAAATAGCGTCACGGTAGAAATCAATGACCGGTGTAAATCCCTGATTATGATAACCGCCGCCGCCGGCAAAGCACTCGGCATGAAAAGAGAGGAAGAGATTGCAGCCCTGATTTATGTAAAAGGAGAGCCGAATTCGCCTGACATTATACCCTCAGAGCGTAGTATTAACCCCGGAAATCCGGCATCTGTACTGATGCAAAAAACCGGAGTAAAGCGTGAATCATTCGGCATAAAGGTAGCCCAAAGCAATGATTATGAAGAAATCAAAGCCTACATTCAGTTTATGCAGCAGCTGGGTTACAATAATCTTCTTTGTCACTGTTATAATAAAGAAAATCAGGAAGTCATGTATTTCCGGTTAATAATCGGGCCGTTTGAACATAAACAGGATGCATTAAAGATATACAACCGGCTGAAAAATCAAAATATAGCGGCTAAAATTATTGCGCTGGATAAACTTAAATAAGTCCTTTTTATTGTATTTTACTACATATAAATCTAATTTAAACAGAAAAATCAACAGTTTAGCAAAAAAAATTGTGGAAATCCAAATAGAAATTCTACTTTTGGGGTGTAATTGTAAATTACGTTATTTCCGTAAATTTTAGTGAATAAAATTAATATAAGTTAACTATGCGAATTAAATTTACTCCTCATCTCTGCCGGATATTATTTCAGATAAGTGTTTTAATATTCTGTTTTTTCCCGGTAGCAGGTTCGGCCCAAACCATTCAGGTTTACGGTTCAAATTCCGGCATCCCGGGAGTTCCCAATTCCTACTATGCCATGATTCAGAATCTTTTTGGCAGTGGGGTTACAGTTTCCAATCTGATTGTAAATTGTGATTCAATTACTCCTCAGGATCCGGTTAATCTTACTTCTCCTCAAATGGGATGGTTTGTAGGACCAGGGCAAAACATGAATCTGGCCAATGGATTATTGCTAACCTCCGGAACAATACAGAATGCCGTGGGTCCGAATAATAGCCCCGGTCAAACAGGTGCACTGGGAACCCCCGGAGACCCGAATCTCGACCAGATTCCAGGCGTTCAGGGAACAAACGATGCCTGTGGAATTGAGTTTGATATCATTCCGCTTTGCGATACGATTGGAATTCAGTATGTATTTGGTTCAGAAGAATACATGGAATTTGTGGGCTTATTCAATGATATTTTTGCTTTTTATATTTCCGGCCCCAATCCTGCCGGAGGAGCGTATCTAAATACGAATATCGCTCAATTGCCGGCTTCCGTAACGCCCGTTTCTATCGCTAATGTAAACTGTGGAACCAATCCTCAGTATTATGTATGTAATGAACCTGCAAGTGTAAACTGCTTTCCTGCAAATAACTGCCCGCTCGTGGCTCCGGTTGGCGTTCAGTATGACGGACTTACTGTGGTACTGGATGCTTTGGCAGCGGTCGTTCCCTGTCAGAGTTATCATATTAAATTAGTAGTGGCTGATGATCTGGACACATCACTCGATTCCGGGGTATTTTTACAGGCCGGTGGAGTAGCTTGTGTAGGCAACCCCCCTCCCTCCATCAATGTGTTTAATATCAATAATCCAACCCTTCCATTTGCAGAAGAGGGCTGTTCCAGTGCCGGGATTACTTTTGTAAATAACGGAGATACTACACTTCCATTAACACTGACCTATACGGTATTAGGTACTGCAACGAATGGTCTGGACTATCCGGCTTTATCGGGAAGTGTTACAATTCCTGGTGGTCAGAGCACAACGACTATTGTTGTAGCTCCTTTTGCAGATAACTTTGTTGAGCCTATGGAAACGCTTCAGCTGATTACAACCTTTTCTGCTTGCGGAGGTACTATCAGTGATACGGTAGAGTTGTTTATTGTAGATCAGATTCAAACCAATGCCGGGCCTGATCAGGCTACCTGCTCCGGCACGCCGATTGGAATAGGTCTTCCGGCTGTCCCCGCAGTAACTTACTCATGGTCTCCTCCTACAGGATTAAGTAGTACCGTAGTTTCTGACCCGACAGCTGTTCAAAATTTACCTCCGGGCTCTTCTGTAATCGTAAATCAGCAATATATTCAAACCGCAACGGATGCATTGGGATGCTCGGATACAGATACGGTGAATGTAGCATTTACCCCAAATCCTGTTGCAGCAATCAATATGCTGGATACGGCGTGTCTGGGACAATTGGTCAATGCTGTATATGCCGGCTCTCCGTTAGTGAACGGGACTTATAACTGGACATTCAATAATGCAATCGGGGGTATTCCCGGCTTACCTTCTCAAACGTTTCAATGGGCTGCTGTAGGTCAGCAAAGTATAGGCCTTCAGGTTGCAAATGGATTATGTCAGTCCGCTCCTATCACTGAAAATATATTTATCCGACCTACCCCAACCAGTACTTTTACTACAAACAGCCCTGTTTGTATGGGTCAGAATATAACGGTTAATTACACAGGTAATGCCCCTGCAAATGCTAGTTATGCTTGGAACTTCGGTGGCGGAACAATTATTTCCGGTTCCGGTCAGGGCCCCTACACAATCCAGTATCCTCAGGCAGGAACTTATCTCATCAGCCTGAGTATCAATAGTGGCGGATGTATCTCTACTACTTCGACACAGTCTGTAACCATGTTCTCTGTACCAAGCAACAGTTTCTCAATTCCTTCCAATATCTGTGTAAATGCACCCAATCAGGTTGTATATACCGGGAATGCCTCACCTCAGGCAACCTATAGCTGGGATTTTGGAGATGCTGTATGGATAAGTGGCTCAGGATTAGGCCCCTACACTTTATCATGGACCACTCCAAGCAGTCAGAACCTCCATCAGATATGCTTAACCGTAATCGAAAACGGATGTGCTTCTCCTACGGTTTGTCAGGTTATAAATGTACTGCCTCAGCCGGTTGCATCCATCGCTCCCGTTCCTGATCAGTGTTTCCCCGGAAATAATTTTACATTTATCTATACCGGAACCCCCAATGTAAATACTTATTCATGGAACTTCGGAAGCGGTGCTACTCCTCCGGGCTTAAATGGAAATCCTACTCCTTCGGGAATTGTATATGCCAATCCAGGCCCTAAGGATGTAACTTTATATGTAACTCAAAACGGATGTCTCAGCGACCCGGCAACCGTTAGCTTTGATGTAAATCCCAAACCAAGTGCAGACTTTGCAGTCAATACCCCTTCAGCGTGTTTGGGAGGTTGCGTTACCTTTACCTATACAGGAGTACCGGTTTCCAATCAGCAATCTTACGAGTGGAACTTTGGCCCGTTTGCAGCCCCTCAGTTCAGTACACTTACCAACCCCGGTTGCGTACAGTTTAATCAGTCTGGATATCAGGTTGTATCACTGATTGTGGATAATTTTGGTTGTAAAGACACCATGTTTCAGCAAATATATGTTTCGCCAGGCCTTGCGGTAAGTGCAGGCAGTGATGAAAGTTTCTGCGAAGGCGAAGGCCCGGTAGAATTACACGGATTCGTTACTTCCGGTACAGGAACCCCTCCGTATTTCTATTCCTGGTGGTGTAATAACCCACTTCAGTGTGGCATTGACTCTGTAAATGCTCTTACTCCTCAGGTAAACCCCAGCATCAGCCCTACAACCTACTTCTTCCAGGTCATGGATGCAGCAGGATGTACCAGTGGGGTGGATTCTGCTATCGTTACTATTTTACCGAAACCCATTGCTGATGCAGGACCTGACCGCTTTATTTGTAGTGATCCGGGTGCATTTGGCACCTATTTAAACGGTGGACTTGCATCCAATAATCAGGCTCCAGGCCCTTACAGTTATAGCTGGATTTGTAGTGCAGCCCCCAATTGCGGATTCGGATTCGGACAGGACACGATTCCTTCTCCCTATGTAAACCCAACTCAGTCTGCTATCTTTACCCTGATTATTACCGCCGGAAACGGATGTACGAGTGTGGTAAACACATTGGATACTGTAAGTACTACTGTCGTTACAGTGAATCCGGTTCCCACAGTACAGGCGGGTCCTTATGCTGAGATTTGCTACGGAGAATCTCATCAAATGCTGGGCTATGCTTCAGGTGCAGGACCTCTGTATGCTTATGAATGGACTCCTAATACTCCGGTAGCCAATATAGCACAGGTAAATAACCCTACAACCACAGTGGCTCCTTCATTTACACAGACCTATACGCTTTCTGCTACTTCCAATGGATGTACTGGCTCAGATACGGTAACTATCAGAGTATTTACACTACCTACAACCTCTATCGAACCTCCGGTAGCTGATGTGTGTCAGGGCAGTTCAGTATTGCTGAACGGTACTGCGGATGGTGACCCTAACGGATTGGCTTATATATATTCATGGACACCTGCCACAGGTCTTGATGATCCGGAGTCTGCGACTCCATTGTGTACCCCGACAACCTCCACGATGTATTATCTTGCCGCAGGCACAGCCAATTGTATCGGATTTGTAGATTCTATTCTGGTTACAGTGAAACCTACTGCAATTGTATCTATTACAGAACCGGATTCGCTGATTTGTTCCGGAGATTCCGTAGAGATTCATGCAACTCATACATTTGCAGGCACATTGCCGGGCGGGCCTGTATTCTACACATGGTCTCCGGTAGAAACGCTGAGCAGTCCAAACACCAGCACAACCTGGGCTTATCCTACTCAGACAACGACTTATACAGTGACCACAACGGTAGGAGGCTCATGCCCGACCACTGACCAGATTACCTTATGGGTAAATCCGGTAGTGAATACTCAGGCTACAGCTGATACTACAGTGATTTGTGGAAACGGAAGTACAACGCTGCATGCCAGCGGAGGTGTGGGCGGAGCAAATTATACATGGTCTCCTGCTTTTGGCCTTAGTGACAGCACCGCAAAAGACCCAATCGTAAGCGTTGATACTGCCACTACATATATCCTTACGATTTCAGAAGCCGGATGTATTGGCAGAGATACGATTACCATTAATGTACAACCTAATCCGGAAGCAAATTATGCCGCTACCAATCTTACAGGATGTTCTCCGCTTACGGTTGCATTCTATGAAGAGGCGACAGATGAGTTGTCCTATGTATGGAATTTCGGAGATGGAAGCCCGGTTGAAAATACGCCTACAGCAGTTCATACCTATACCGTAGGGACGTACAACCCGACCCTCACAGTAACGGGAGCCAATGGATGTACAGATATTGTCAGTACAGGACAAGTAGTGGTCTATGATACTTCTTTTGCAGACTTTAGCTCTGATCCGCCTCTGGATTCGGCTATTTATATTCCATCCGGTATTACCTTCACGGATAATTCTGTAAATGGTATCAACTGGTTCTGGGACTTTGGAGACGGGCACTTCTCTACAGAGCAAAACCCTAAATATATTTATACAATTCCGGGTGAATATACCGTAACCCTGAGCGTTACCAATGAAAACGGATGTATCAGCCATATTAGTAAAACACCGTTTACCGTTCTGGATCCGGGTATTTTCATTCCGAATGTATTCACTCCTAATGATGACGGATTCTATGATACCTGGATGGTTCAGTATCTGGGAACAGAAGAGTTTTATGTATCTGTATTTGACAGATGGGGCGTGAAAATATTCGAAGCCAACACCCCTCCGGGAGAATGGAAAGGTACATTGAAAAATGGCAAACCCGCTTCCAATGGAGTGTATTTTTATAGCCTGAGAATAGGCAAAAAAGTATATAACGGCGAGATTACGCTGATGCGATAGAATCATATCATTCAGGTTAATATAAGAACAGAAGTTTTCGATAGTCGGAAACTTCTGTTTTTTTTATATAATACTCTACGTTGAAAATGTCTGATGTAAAATCACATCAAGGACTTCTTTTGGGTTAAGTTATGCAGGAGCAAGTATTGGATGTAATGCAATAGTCCCCTCCGATAACTATCAAATAGATATGGAGTTTAGGTGCAGTTAATTGGGCGGTTGCCTCGCTTGTACGATTCACTCCTTTGATTGCAACCGAAATCTTCACAAAAGAATTTAGCCCTAATCCTTCGCGTGGAAATTACAAAGTTATAATATATGTAAAAACATTTGCTGCGTCTGCTTCATTTGCTAAGACAGGCGTATCCAAAAAAGATTATCTCAAAATCTGCCCAATCAAAAAGTAACCTCCTTTGTTTCTTCCGGTTTCAGAATATAAATGTAAAATCCGATAGATTGAAAAGCGACAGCGTTTTTCTTCCACTCTCCGAAAGTGCTCCTGAAAAGGGTCACTTTCGGATTTTTTATGATGTCCTTTAAAAAGATTTGAGCAATATCGCTGCATTAAACAATAAATTCCCTATCTTTGCACTATTATTACTAATATAATTTTCAAAAAAAAGGAATCATATAGTGGCAAAGCGAACAAGACCAACCAAAAATCCGGGGCTATTATCCCTGATTTTTAAAGGAATAGACCGATTAATGACCGATCCCGGAGCGCAAATGCGTAGCCGGAAGGTGTTTGCGCTTTTGCTCAT
>JAIBAH010000076.1 GCA_019695295.1 Bacteroidia bacterium
TTTTCTATTTCATAAAAAATCAGTACTTCGAAGCTATTTTCTTAAAAGGCTCTTCTATCCACTTTGAGTAAAAGAAAGCGATGAGCAATGCAAAAGCGATGGAAATGAAAGCGGTCAGAGCCTTGTATCCGGAAATATGAATAAAATCCAGGATAAAATGCAACAGAACTGCCCCGGTTATGGAATGAGTCAGATAGAGGGAATAGGAAATTTTACCCAGAAAACGGGTGATTTTACTGGAAAATGTCTCAAAATTATCAATTACAATAATCGTCAGTACGGAAATGACACAATACTCAGGGGTGAAAATCCAGTATATACTAAAGGCTGCAAATGCACTTACCAGGTACCTTTCTGTCTGGGTGATTATCCCGCTTTTATTCTGAACCCATGAAATACCCAGCAGAAAAATGGGAAAAGAAGCAAATACAAAAAACTCGTTTTGAATCAAAAATGCACTGCCAAACATAAGCAGATATGCAGGCATCCTGAATATTAGTCTGGAGTGAAACAACAGCAGAAAAAGCCCGCTCATCGCCAGATAATACTGCAATTCCACACCCAGTGTCCAGTAACTCATCTGAATCCATTTTGCGTCCTGAAAGAAAGGCACAAGATACCCTATATGAAGCAAAAAATCCCTGAGGGAAGGAATCAGATTTTCTTCTCCTGCACCCGGTACTTTATTTCTCAGAAAAAAATACAAAGTGGTGAGCAGAACACTGAGCAAATAAGGAGGTTCAAGGCGGACGATTCTCCTGAATAAAAAAGATTTTATCTGAGAGCCGTTATAGTGAAGATTCCAGAGGGAAAGCGGAATTACTACGCCGGAAATGACGAAAAACACCTGAACTCCGTAAGAGAAATAGTAGAAAAAAGGCTTCCAGACAGGATGATTTACAAAGCCTTCAGTACTGTAAACTATATGGAAAATGCACACCATAAGAGAAGCGATTCCCCTGAGAGATTCAATCACAGGCAGAAAAGGCAACCTCCGGGGACTCTCAGAGAGTTTGGGTGGATTGGGAATCATCATTGATTTTTTCTTCCTCCGGAGCCAGAATATCCTTAAATTCCTCATAGATTTTGGCTTTATCCTGAGGGTTACGGGTAAGTTCAATCGCCCGGATAGCACCAAATTTAGCATCGCTTTCAATACCGTACCGTTTTACAAACCATGCAAAATAATACCATATTCCTGCATTCTCTCCGTTATAATTCAGTCCGTCGTATATCAGTTTATACCCTTCTTCAAATTTATTGTCCTTTCGGTAAATCTCTGCGAGTCTGAGATAAGCGTCAGCCCGGAATTTATTGCTTTCAACATTGCTTTTCAATAATTTCACAGTTTCCTCTTTTTTGTTTTCAGCCATCATAATATCCGCCTTGCAAATCCCAATATCATACATCAGTTTGGGGTCTTTGATATCCTTCATGGCATTTATCAGGTTTTTGGCTTTGGGAGTCTGACCAAATGCCAGATATACTTTCGCCATTTCCACCTGAAGGCGTATGTCTTTCGGGAATTTTTTCAGGGCATATTCTCCATCATCAATCGCTGCCTTATTATTGTATTTAAGGTAGATTTTCAGCATTTCATAATAGGGAGAAGCGTCAGAAGAATCCTTTTGAATTACGGAGCGGAAACCATTCAGTGCATTGGCAAAATTTCCACTGCTATCGGCATATATTGCAATTCTCATCATTTCATTTTTTGAAAAAGCAGAAATATCGGTTTCGGTTCTTGCGGCATTATCCAGCCCCCTAGACAAATACATCATCCCTCTTTCGCGCATGATTTTACTTTGCAAAACAGTATCATTTACCCTGAGTGCCATGATTTTTGCAAAAGCAGTATCCGTCATTCCTACATCGGCATAAGTCAGTGCTTCATAGTAATAGCCGCTGGAATCTCCGTTCTGAGCCATTCTGTTAAAATAATAACGGGCCATTTCAGGAATTCCCTTTGAGTAATAGATTGCACCCATCAGATAATTTGCCCGGGACTGATAGGAAGGTACCTGAGCAGAAATAAAGTCAATTTTACTTTTGGCTTTCTGAATAGAATCACTCATAAACCATTGATAAGCAGTCATCAATTCTGCTTCGACGGGAATTTCCTCCTGGTCTTTTATCAGATTATCCCAGTAGGAGAGCGATTTGGTATTTTCCCCGTTTCTCATATAATAAACCGCATAATTATGAACCAAAGCCGGATTGTCTTCGGCTTTAATTTCCGGGATTTCCAGTTTCATCGTATCCACTACCGAATGCCAGATTGCATTAATAATTGCACCGGCGGCGGGTTTATTGAAATCTACAGACGCTTCGGTAAAGGCTTTTGCATCCTTGTACTTTTTGTTCTTCCAGTATATTTCCGCCAGATTACTGTACCCTGCGGAGAGGGAAGGGTCTTCGGTAAGGGCTTTTTTCAGATAAATAATTGCAGAATCCGGTTGATTTCTCTGATAAAAAATGTAGGATAAATTATTGGCTATTTCCGGATTTTCATGTTTTTTCAGGTCTTCCAGCCAGGTTTTTTTCGCCTGATTTGCGTTTCCGGACAAAGCAATGAGGTTGCCGGAATTCAGAATTGCATACGGAAAATAATAATAAGAAGTAGCATAACTGTAATGCGTCAGGGCTTTTCCAATCTGATTGTTTTGTGCGTAAATGGCTGCAAGGTTATAGTTGGGCTTAGGACTAAATCCGGCACCGCCTAATTTTAAAGGAATTTCACTACCCAGATTTAAAATATACACCTTGCCTTCTACTGCGTCTCTGTAGGAATCAGCTGCCCTTGACCACATCTGATTCAGGAAATAATTATCCCCGCATTGCACAAAATAGGAATGATATAATACCGTTCTTGCTCTCCATCCCATTCTTCCCTGAAAAAACACAAGCGTAATTGCGCCGAACAGCCAGATTAAGGTAAGCCTGAATCCCCGGCTTTGACCTATCAGATAATACAGATTGAGCTTTTGTTTGAGCAACCCGTTGAACTCCAGCAGAAGGTAAATAATATGCCCGAATCCTACTCCCAGTGCAAGAATCACTCCGACCTCTTCTATCGTAAGCGTAAAATATACGTCTCCGGAAGCCATAATATGGAACCAGAATGAGAGCATCAGCACCACCCAGCCGCCTAACATAAAAGTAAAGACAGAAACGGTAGATAAGATATTTTTTACACTGTGAAATTGATTCTGAGAAGTAAACAGCGTAGCGATTGCGCTCAGTAAAATCAGATGAAAAGGCTTCAGTCCGGAAGCTTTCAGGCTGATGATATCACAATATACGAGGGTTAAAAACAATTCCCATGCAATCAATACTCCCAGAATAACCATAATCTGAGTATAACTACGGCGATGTGCCGGGTTTTTATGGTTTGTACTGCCTAAAATCACGAGGTTGGTAGGGTCTTTTCCTATGAAAAAGAGAAATATTAAAGTAAGAATTATCAGATACGGATACATGGAAACCGACATTCTGTGCAATTCAGGAAATCCTGCCTTGAAATACACAACCCCAAAAAGCAGCAGCAACATTCCCAAAAATGTCATAAACCGGTACTGAAACAACCACTTCAGCGTGTACATCTGAAATAAATATCCCAGCATCAGAAAAGACATGAGAATGGTAAACTCAATGAGGTGATAGGAATCCCTTATAAAGATTGCGTGCGTGATATCCGAAGCATGAATAAACAACCCGAACAAAAAGAAGAAAAACAAATACCAGCGCGAGCGGATAAATGTTGCCGAAGTAAGTATAAATGCCCAGCCCGTCAACTGCATTATCCAGAAGAAAATCGTAGGAAAGGGATGATTTTCAAGGGGAGTTGCACTAAAGTTGGTCCATGTTCTGTATAAAATCGTTTCAATATCAAAGGTTCTGTATTGCTGAGACTCAAGCTCCATTACCTTTGCTTTTTCGAAGGTAGTTTCAGGTACTTCAAGCACCGACAATGTCCAGCCAAAGGGATTGTGATAAGTATAGAGACATAATCCCCCCAAGAGTAGAATTGCACTTAATAACACCCAAAACAATCGTTTTGTACCTGTGGTGAACTGAAAATAAAAGAAGTTTACCGGAACGAACGGAAGTTTATTCAAATCCATAGATTATTTAATATTTCAATATCGCTGGCAAAAGTAAGAAAAAATAACTTTTTATTCTACGATATGATTTTTTATTTTATTGTCCAAAAAATAAAACTATTCCGTTTCTGATTTTTTACCCCTGAAAATATCCTGTGCCGCCTCTTCTGAAAAAAAATGCTTTTTTGTAAATAAATCTTTAATAGTCAATTATTTAAATTATTTAACCTCTTTTTTTTCTCAACGAATTATCCCAAAATTTTTACCTTTATTTTCTGATGGAATAAAACAGGTTTACAACCAGAATCCAATACACTTCAGCACCCCGAAAAGTGCATTTCCGGATAAATAGAGACTCTGTTACCCTGGATGAAAAATAAAAAACTTTGTAAGAAAGAAAAATATTAATAATTTCGTCTCCGATTAACCTGTTATACCGATTTCTATTGAATCCAATGGCTGAATCCAGACAAAAATACTTAGACTTTTATACTAAAAACATACTTCTGATTGATGAAGACCCGCTGCTGAAACCTTATGAAACTGAAATAAGGGCAAGACTTGCGCATTATCAGAAAACTAAATCCGATATTGAAGATACTTTCGGAGGCCTTCCTGCTTTTGCGTCTGCTTATCTCTATCTGGGATTTAATTATGATTCTGCCCTTAAAGGGTGGTGGTACAGAGAGTGGGCCCCCGGTGCAGTAGGCTTATCCCTGATTGGAGATTTTAACGGATGGGACCCTTTTGAGCATCCGATGAAAAAAAGAGGAAACGGCCTGTGGGAGATTTTCCTGCCTGATACTGAGTATGCACACAGACTAATCCACGGAAGCCGGATAAAAGTACATGTAAAATGCCTGAGTCATGCAATGGACAGAATCCCGGCCTATATCCGCAGGGTTATTCAGGATACCAATACAACAGAATATTCAGGACAGTTCTGGAAACCCAAAATCCCCTTTATCTGGACAGACGAAAACTTTAAAACTTCGTCGGTCAATCCTTTGCTGATTTATGAATGTCATCCGGGAATGGCTCAGGAGAAGGAAGGTGTAGGAACCTGGAGAGAATTTGCTGTAAAAATTTTACCCAAAATCAAATCGCTGGGGTATAACTGCATACAATTGATGGCTGTACAGGAACATCCGTATTATGCATCATTCGGATATCATGTATCCAATTTTTACGCGCCTTCCTGCCGCTTCGGAACACCGGAAGACCTGAAATACCTGATTAATGAGGCACATGTAATGGGAATTGCAGTAGTCATGGACGTAGTACACTCTCATGCTATCAAAAACTTCATGGAAGGCCTGAATCAGTTTGATGGTACCGATTTTCAGTATTTTCATGAAGGAGAGAGAGGCAATCATCCTGCTTGGGACTCAAAGTTGTTTAACTATGGTAAAAGAGAGGTGCTGATGTTTCTGCTTTCCAATCTTGCCTACTGGATAAAAGAGTATCATTTTGATGGATTCCGGTTTGACGGGGTAACTTCCATGCTTTTTACGCATCACGGACTGGGAGTTACTTTTGATAAATATGAAAAATATTTTGGGGCGGATGTAGATAAGGACGCTATGACCTATCTCAGGCTGGCCAATGACCTCGTACATGCCATCAAACCTGACGCTATCACGATTGCCGAAGACATGAGCGGTCTTCCCGGCACCTGCCGCAGAATCAAAGAAGGAGGAATGGGGTTTGATTACCGCCTTGCAATGGGCATTCCGGATTTCTGGATCAGGCTGCTCAAGCACTCCAAAGATGAAGACTGGAGTATGTTTGACTTATGGAATACCCTCACCAACAGAAGATTTAACGAAGCCAATATCGCTTACGCAGAATCTCATGATCAGGCTTTGGTAGGCGACCAAACGATTGCCTTCCGGCTCATGGGGCCTGAAATGTATTATGGAATGAGCAAAAATCAACCGAATATCCACATAGACAGAGGCATCGCCCTGCATAAAATTATCCGGCTGCTAACGATATCCTTAGGGGGCGAAAGTTACCTGAATTTTATGGGAAATGAATTCGGACATCCCGACTGGATAGATTTTCCAAGGGAGGGAAATGAGTGGAGTTATCAGTATGCCCGCCGTCAGTGGTCTTTAAGCACCAATCATGACCTGAAATATGAGTGGCTGAATCAGTTTGATATTGCGATGATTCGCTTTGTACAGTCCTCTGGACTACTCAAAGCTCCTTTTGCTCAGCAATTAATGCTGAATAATGACGACAAAATTCTGGTATATGAAAGAGGCGGACAAATTTTTATCCTGAATCTTCATGTATCAGAATCTCAGGTGGGCTATAAAGTGAGATTATCCAAAGCCGGTAGCTATACAGTAAAACTCAATACCGACAATCCGGCATTCGGGGGACATGACCGGGTGGATGAATCCGTTGTGTATCATGCAGAAAAAAGCCGTAAACTGGGTTATTTCATCAGTATTTATATCCCTAACCGCACACTTCTGGTACTCGGAAAAGTATAATACAGAACCGGAATTTAAGCAAGAGCCTCCCCTTCCCGGGTTTTCCTGTATTTCTCAATCTGTTTATGCATTACTTTAAACCAAAGTGGTGGAAATAACGCAAGCACCATCATTCCGGGATAACCCGTTGGCATCTGAGGGGCTTCTTCAAAATGCCTTAAAATCTGATATTTCCGGCTTGCCATATAATGATGGTCAGAATGCCTTGTCAGCTCAAACAGTAAAATCCGCCCTACGGAATGATTGGAGTTCCATGAATGAACCGGCATTGTTCTTTCGTAGGCTTTATCATTGATTTTTTTCCTTTTGAGTCCGTAGTGCTCGATATAATTGACGGATTCCAGCATCAGAAATCCCAAAACTGCGCTGATACTAAAATAAATCATCGTTTGCCAGCCCCAGACATAAACTATTAACCCCAGAAAAGCAGCCTGAATGAACTGATACATCAGCATTTCATTATCAATGCTCCAGAATTTCAAGCCCGCTCTTCTCAGTCTGTCAGACTCTAATTTCCAGGCGGAAAACCAGCTATCCCTAACAGAACGGATATAAAACGCATAGAGGGACTCTCCGTATCTTGAGGAAGCCGGATCTTCGTCAGTGGATACATTTTTATGATGTCCCCGGTTATGTTCAATAAAGAAATGCATATACAAAGAAGTCAAAAGCAGCATTTTACTCATAAACTGCTCATACTTTTTACTTCTGTGACCCAGTTCATGCGCTACATTGATTCCCAGTATAGCTGATGATAACCCCATGGAAACAGTAAATCCTGCTTTTTCGTACATCAAAAGACCCGGAGCTGATATTTTCTCCAGAAACAAATACAGCAATCCATACTGAACCGGAATCATACTATAAACCAAAACATCAAAAAAGAGAGAGTTTTTTACCCTTTCTTCCTCCTCTTCACTCAGATTTTCGGTAGTACCCTGAAAGAAAAACTCTCCGGCGGGCACTAATACAAAAGCATAAAAAATGGAAAAAAAGGACATATATCCTCCATAATAAAAGGATAATAAAACGGACAAGGGTCCGCTGTACGCCAAAAAATATTTAAGATAGGATAATTTCATAATAATCAACATTTTAATTTATTAAAATTATGCATTTTTCATTTTTATTCCGGAATACTTTGATAAAGATAGCGTACAATCTGAAAATTACTGAGCGACTTTTTCTCCTTTTTTATTCACAAAAAACCAGTCTCCGCCTTCCCATACAGTATTTTCTCCGTCAGCAACCGATTTACAGCCTTTAGCGACCTTTGCCCGACCGCCCTCAAAGGGATAGGCACAATCAAACTGAGGGGAAATCACAACCTCACCTGACTGCATATCAGCATATCCGAATTTCCCCCCTTCCAATATACGGAAAAGCCCCTCAGAAGGTGCGTCGGGTCCGTTATCAAATTTAAATACTTCATACAGTTTTTTCTCCTCCTGATTAATCCCCATCAGTTTCCCGTCTTTGCCCGCTACGATTGCATACTTACTGAAAGTATCCGTAAAACAAAAGCCATATTTGCCCGCAGGAATCACAACCTCCCCTTTCTGATTTTTGTACCCGGACTGATTCGTTACTGTATCACTGAATAAATATAAAACAGGTTTTTCGTCCGGACTTTGGTTTTCGCCACAACCGCTACCATAAACAGATAAAAAACATACAAATACAAACACTGACAAAGCTTTAAATGGACTCATTTTACTGGAAAATTATTTTTTTTCAAAAATAGTAAAAATCATTTATCGTACGGTATTTTTCCTAAAAAAACGAAAATTTTCTTATCTGCTTCTTTAATCAGTTATTTAAATCTTGATAAAAATCAATTTTATTTCCATTTATTTGGGATTGTAAATTTCTTCATTTAATATTACCCCTAAAATTACTCAAAATGAAAACAATAAGCCGGATTCTTTCCTTCTCTTTCCTTCTTTTCATCGTTTTGACGGGGTGTAAAAAAACCGATGAACCCCTTAAAACAAAAGACCCCAGAGGGGAAATCTTCTCAACTACCCTTCTTTATCATTTTTCTCCGGCCCAGTGTGATTCTATTTTTGAAGAACGCGGTCTGAATATTGTACTTTCAGCCAAAACCGGACTGGATATTTACAAGGTGATTTACAAAACCATTGACTGGAAAGACGGAGCCACAATTGCAAGCGGACTCATCATTATCCCTACCGACGTCACTGAGCCTTTGGATATGGCGAGCTATCAGCATGGAACGCTTTCCAAAAAAAGTAATGCCCCTTCCCAGAATATTGATGGAGAAGCCATTGTCGGTATTGCTTTCAGTGCAGATTCCCGCTACCTCTGCGTAGTACCTGACTATCTTGGACTGGGAGAATCTCCCGGTATTCATCCGTATGTACATTCTAAAACAGAAGCGAGTGAAGTGATTGATATAATCAGAGCGGCAAGACATCTTTGTACAGAAAAAAGTATAACCCTCAGCGAAAAGCTCTTTCTCCTGGGGTATTCTCAGGGGGGGCACGCTACGGTTGCTGCTCAAAAAGAAATCGAAACGAATTATTCTTCCGAATTTAAGTTGGCAGCCACCGCTCCCCTTTCCGGACCCTATAATGTTTCGGGGGTTCAGGCGGATGTGATTATCAAGCCGGAGCCCTATCCTTCTCCCGGCTATCTTCCCTATATCTTACAGACTTATAATGAGGTTTACCAGATTTATCCCAGTGTAACGGATTATATGATAGAGCCTTACGCTTCTTTTATTCCGGGAATGTTTGATGGTAATACAGAAATCGGTACGATTGACAATGCGATGCCGGCGATTCCGAACGAAATCCTTGCTCCTGAAGTATTGCAGGATTTCCGTACCAATCTTGCGCATCCTTTCAGAAAAGCCCTGATTGATAACGACTTGATAGACTGGAAACCTGTTACACCCATGCAGATGTGTGCCTGCACGGGAGATATGCATGTGTCTTATCAGAATGCCCTTGTAGCGTATTACAGTTTTGTCAACAAAGGCTCAAGTTCTGTAGTATATCCTACTATCATCGAAGGCTCTGACCATCAAAGTTGTGCATTTCCGGCTTTGCTGGCAAGCAAGGCTTTTTTTGAAAACTACCGGTAAAAAATTACTGATTCCCGGAAAATTTTGCTCCCACAGGCGGACGATACGCACTAAAGGGAGCCTTCAACATTCCGCCAATATTGCTGTGCTCACTTTCTGCCGGATGTGTATCCAGTCCGTAGGTGAGTTTATCCGGTGTAAGTGCATCATACGTACCAAATATTCTGTCCCAGATTGCGAAGATATTGCCATAATTGGTATCTGAATAGGGTAATACATAATGATGGTGTACGTGATGCATATTGGGAGTAACGATTACCCATGACAAAATCCGGTCAAGCCAGGACGGGAGCTGAATATTGGCATGCCCGAACTGAGAAACAACCACAGAAACCGACTGATACAGCATAAACAGCCACAAAGGGGCTCCGGTGATAAACACTGCAAGCATCGTAAATACAAAGCGGAAGAGACTTTCTCCCGGATGATGACGGTTGGCGGTGGTCACATCCACATGCGTATCGGTATGATGTACGAGATGAAATCTCCACATCCATTTTACTCTGTGTTCGAGCCAGTGAATAAAATATGCGCCAATTAAATCCATCAGCAATAGCCCAATTATCATATAAAGCCAGGGATTCATCTGCGGAAGCCAGTTCAGAACCCCAAAATGATTGGCCGCTGTCCAGGAAGTAGTCTGATTCAGCAGAAGCATTGCCAGTACAAAATTCACGACAATCGTTGTCAGCGTAAAAAAAATATTAATTCCGGCGTGTTTAATCTTGGGATATCCCGCCCTGAAAAGCGGAATTGCGTACTCTATCAGCCAGAAAAATCCAATTCCCCCAAACAAAATCAATGAGCGGTGAGAAGAGGGAATCGTATCAAAGTAAGCGATAATTTTATCCATTTTACATGAGTTTTATAAGTTTGAGGACAAATATAGAAATTCTTTTTTTCTTTAAAAAAAAACTACAATCTTAATGAGTCAAGTATTTCCCTGAAAATTTTCTTTTGATACATATCCCTCTTAAATTTGCAGAAATTTATGAAGTCTCGTCTGAAAAGGTTCTGAAAATATTTTTGGCCTTTCCTGATTTCATTCAATCATTAACAGTATGAGAACAGCAAAAAGGTTTTTACCTGAATTTTATACAGAAGGCATCCGAAATGGCAACCGCATGATACTCAGCAAAGCCATTACGCTCATAGAAAGCACACTGGAAGAAGATTATCATTTGGCGCAGCAGGTCATTGCAGGCTGTTTGCCCTATACCGGAAATAGTTTCAGAATCGGAATTACCGGAGTACCCGGAGCTGGAAAAAGTACTTTTATCGAAGCCTTCGGAACCCTGCTTGCTGAGGAAAATCACAAGATTGCTGTACTTGCCATAGACCCTACGAGCGGCGTTTCCGGCGGAAGCATTCTCGGAGACAAAACCCGTATGCAGGAACTCTCCATGCACCCCAATGTATTTATCCGGCCTTCTCCTGCCGGAGGTTCTTTGGGAGGAGTGGCCCGAAAAACCCGGGAGTCGCTTTTACTTTGTGAAGCCGCAGGATATGAAATCGTTTTTGTAGAGACCGTAGGCGTAGGACAATCTGAAACTACCGTGAATGGAATGACCGATTTTTTCCTGCTATTGATGCTGCCCAATGCCGGAGACGAACTTCAGGGAATCAAAAAAGGAATTATGGAATACGCAGACCTGATTCTCATCAATAAATCCGACGGCGAACTGCTCCCCAAAGCCAGAATGGCCAAAACCATGTACTCACAGGCACTGAGGCTTTTTAACCCCAGTGAATCCGGATGGACTCCTAAAGTAACACTTTGCTCCTCACTCGAAAAAACCGGACTGAAAGAAGTATGGGAAATGCTCTCTTCCTATCAAGCCCTTACAAAAGAAAACGGATACCGGGAAATCAACCGAAACGAACAACTCCTCCGGTGGATGGAAGAAAATATCCACGAAAAACTCAACGACGCATTTTATCATCATCCCGATATCGCCGAAAAAATCCGGGATTTCAAACAAAAAGTCATTCAAAGGGAAATCTCTCCCCTGAAAGCCTCCGATGAACTGATACGGTATTTTTTGTCGGGGAGGTAAAGACCAGAAAATCAATACTCCACCACCTTCACCTTGGTTTCGCTGCGCCTTCCCTTGTCGTCCACACAGGTGATTTTGAGCCATCCTGAAGGCGGGGTGATGAATATTTTTTCGTCTTTGTTTACGGTACTAATAAAGGTTCCGTTTACGTACCAGTGTATATTGGACACGGCTGCGTCTGCTGCTGCCTGTAATGCGATTTGTTGTTCTCTGCCTTTTTCTATATAATATTCATTGTTCGAGGCGGGAGAAAGGATTCTTGGGCCTTCTCCTGAGAACTTTGCTGGGCACTGAGGATAATGCGGGGGAGGAACATTCATGCCTATCAGGTTTGTCCTTAACCATAAAGCTACTTCCGGTTTGTAAACGGGATATTTTTTTCGGGTAAATCCTTCCGGCGGGCAACAAACCGGACAATATTGAAATTGTTCATCAGTACTAATCAGCAATTCCTGATATAAATTACAGGTATTCAGGGGCGAAATATTTTTTATATAAAAATCAGAAACTGTATGCGGGCAATCTTCCGCAGAAGGCAACATTCCCGACTCTGAGCAGACCATCCTCTCCCCTACCCCTTCAGGCCGGTCAAACCACTTTTTGTCTGCATTATAATCGATTGCATTGAAGATATCCAGCAACAAAGGCACAGACATAACCGCTCCGGATAATTCGGGAGCACCTTTTCCATCCATATTTCCCATCCATATTCCTACTGTATAGCGGGGCGAATATCCAATTGCCCAGGCATCGCGTTTTCCATAAGAAGTGCCGGTTTTCCAGGCTATTTTTGGTACTTTTGAATCATTTACATAACTTTGAGGCAAATCAGGTCTTTCCAGGTCAGAAAGAATATTTCCAATCAAATACGTTGTTGCGGGTGTAAACAATACCTGAGGGGTGGATTTTTTCCCGGACTGAGATTTCAGGTAGTTCAGGGGATACATTTTCCCTTCACTGGAAAAACTGGTGTAAAAACGGGTGAGCTCTTCAAGCGTAGCACCACATCCTCCCAACGCAAGCGAATACCCAAACTGACTTCTTCTTTTCTCCACATCAGAAAAGCCGCATTTGATCAATTTATCCGCAAACGGCTCAAAACCCACTTCTTCCACGAGCCAAACCGGGGGAAGGTTCAAAGAATAAGCGAGTGCAGCATGTACCGTAACCAATCCCCTGAATTGCATATCAAAATTATCCGGAGCGTATCCGCTGAAATTTCCCGGAATATCGGGTAGTTTCATTTTGGGGGTAATCAGGCCTTTATCCATGGCCATGGAATAGATTACCGGTTTCAGAGCCGAACCCGGAGAACGATAAGCCGTAATCCCATTTACCTGACCTTTTGCCTGATTATCATAAAAATCCGCTGAGCCACAATATGCAAGTACATCGTGGGTTTTATTGTCCACAATCAATACCGCTCCGTTGCTGACTCCGTAAGAAGCCACTCTTCTGACATGATTTGCCAGCAGAGATTCGGTTGTTTTCTGAAATTTCAGATTTAACGTTGTCGTAATCTCTGTTTCTTTTTCCCTTTCGTGCAGATAATTGCAAAGATGAGGACTTTGGGGTTTTATACTAAAACGGGAAGAAGTAACAGGCTCAAGAGAAGCCGCTTTTATATTTCCTGAGGCAAAAATCCGGTCTTTCTCCATTCTTTTCAGCCATATATTCCGGAATCTCACGGTTTCATCTACGGTTTTATCCAACCGGAGCGAATTGGGGCGATTGGGGATAATCGCAAGGATAACGCTCTGAGACAGACTCAGCTGAATCGGAGAGCGGTTAAAGAAAAGATAAGAAGCAGAATGCACCCCTTCGATATTCCCGCCGTAGGGCAAATAACTCAGGTACATTTCCAGTATTTCCGTTTTGGAATAATGCCATTCGTATTGAAAAGCCCTGAAAATCTCCTTAAACTTGGAGAGATAAGTCCGGGATTTGGGCTCACTCATCCGGGCAAGCTGCATGGTAATTGTAGAAGCCCCGGAAGTTCTTTTCCCGGATGAAAGATTTTTGATAAAAGCCCTGCCCATTGAAACCGGATTGACGCCCCAATGCCAGTAAAACCATGCGTCTTCTTTGTATAAAATCGCCTTTACCATATCTTTATTCACCTTTTTCAGGTCAGTTTTAAGTCTCCACTTATCATCATCCGTCAGATAGGCACACAAAAGTGTTCCATCTTTATCATAAATTACCTGAGAGTAACTCTTGGGGTTCGGTAAAGGAAAAAGCAAGTCGGCAAATAGAAAAAAGATTCCGGAAACAGCCAGAAACAAGCATCCCTGAAGGATTTTTTTTTGAACCTTTCCTGATTCTTTATAAAATGCAATGGGATTCCTCAGCATACTCCTCCCCTTTTGTAAGATAAAGGAAAAATAATTCCGCATTTTAGTATGTAAATCAGAAAAATACTTCATGGAAAAATTAAAGATGGACTTTCTGGATTCCAACCCTGTAAAAACGAGATTATGAATGATTTTGTTGGAATAGATTAAAAGAAGAAAATTTAGTCTTAAAGAAAAAATAATTCTATCTTTGTCCACTATTTTACGGAATAAACAAGCATGAAGTATTGCGTTCTCTTTTTTTTAATGACCCTGACCGGGCTTTTGACTGAAATACAGGCTCAGTGTTTACCCCAATTTCCTCAACCGCTGAGTGCCCGCACTGCAAATTATGACATTAAACTTACGCTGGATGATGTAAAGAAAAAAATAGACGCAGTTCAGACTGTTCATTTTACCAATATCTCTCCTGTACCCGTTCAGATTCTGCGGTTTTATATGTATTTCAATTCTTTTAAAAATACAGAATCTACTTTTCTGAAAGGCGCAACGGATATTTTCGGACAAAGTTTTACAGATAAAAAACCGAATGAATGGGGCTGGATTGAAATAAAAAAAATCGCTCATTCCGGAGTGGACTTAAGCAAACAGAAACAATATATCCAGCCTGATGATGGCAATCCCGGAGATCAGTCGGTACTGGAAGTAAAATTAGAAAAACCCATTCTCCCCGGAGAAAAAGCGGAATTCAATATAGAATGGCATGCTCAGATACCCAAAACGATTGCCCGTGCAGGTTACAGCAATGATTTTTACCTACTTTGTCACTGGTTCCCTCAGCTGGGAGTATTCGAACAGGACCGATTGGGAAACTGGGGCTGGAATTGTCATCAGTTTCGCCGTCAGAATGAGTTTTATGCAGATTTCGGGAATTATGATGTAGAGATGACTGTACCGGAAAAATTCGTCATGGGTGCTTCAGGCTGTCTTGTAAGCGAAAAAAAGAACCCGAACGGAACGGTTACCCGTCATTTTCATGTGGAAGATGTCATTGATTTTGCATGGTCTGTCTATCCGGAATTCAGGGTCATAGAAGACCGGTGGAAACACGTTCAAATTCGGTTATTAACTCCACCCGAGCACTTCGGAATCGGGAATCGCTATATTTCCTCTGTGAAATTTGCACTGGAGTATCTGGAAAAACACGTCGGAAGTTATCCTTATCCCACCATAACGATTATTGACCCTCCTTTTCACGGGCTTCGCTCCGGATTAATGGAATATCCCACCCTCGTTACTGTGGGTACAATATATGGTGTTCCCCGGAATATCCGGCTTATGGAATCGCTGGTAGTACATGAGTTTGCACATCAGTATTTTATGCAAATGCTGGCCTCCAACGAAAAGGAAGAACCCTGGCTGGACGAAGGATTTGTCACGTACTTTGAAGACCGGATTATTGACGCTCAGTTTGGGTACAAAAAATCACTGGCAGATATAGGCGGATACCGTATGGATAATCAGGAAAGAACCCGGCTGGAATATACTACCATGAATAATCCGAGAGAAGGTGCTCCGGCAAGGCCTGGCTGGGAATTCACCAACTCCAATTTTAAACCCCTGATTTACAGCAAAACGGCTACTACTCTCCAGACGATTGAGCAACTTGTCGGTACAGAAAAAATGGATGATATTATCCGTACCTATTTTGAAAAATGGAAATTCAAACATCCCCGGGGCGAAGATTTTGTGGCTGTACTGAAAGAAAAAATGGCCAATGAAAAGGATTCGGTATTTGCTGCAAGTATTGTGGATTTATTTGAAAAAAGCATTTACGGAGCACTGGAACTGGATTACAGCGTACAAAAAATCACAAACGCCATTCTTCCGGCTCCTCAGGGAATATTCGGGGAATTTTCTGATTCTTTTGCGTATAAAGATGGTTCAGGAATCGGGCAACTCACTTCCACTGTAGAAGTATCCAGAAACGGAGACTGGATTTTTCCGGTAGAATTAATCGTTACCTTTGAAGATGGAACCACTCAGACGGTTTTCTGGGATGGGAAAGAAGGACAAAAAGTATTTACATTTAATGGTAAGTCCCGAATCCGCTCAGCGCAAATAGACCCTAAGAATAAAATCAGTCTGGACACAGACCTGAACAATAATAGTATTACCCTGAAACCAGAATCGCTTCCTTTATGGAAATACGCAGCAAAATCCGTATTCTGGATTCAGAATATTTTCCAAACCCTAAGTTTTTTGTCCTGAAATATGATTACAACGGCTTTAAGATATGGCTTTTCTACAGGATTAAGGCAATGGAAAATTGTCCTGATTGTGTATAGTATTCAACTTGGACTGGCACTTACCCTGGGGTTACAGGTCATGAATGTATTGGAATCTTCCATCGGAAATTCACTCGAAGTCCGGAAACTCCTGCTGAATTACGACCACACCGTATTTTCGGATTTTATCAAAGTACACGGTGCTTCACTCAGTCCGCTCATTGGTCAACTCCGGTGGTTAGTCTTAATTTATATGCTGTTCGCCGTATTTATTGATGGAGGATTACTCTATACGTCTCTGAAACCGGAAAATAATAAACCTGAATTTTTCTGGCGGGGCGGCGCAGAATATTTTTTTCCTTTCCTGAAAATTTCATTTTTTTTCCTTTTGCTGGCTTTGGGACTTGGCCTTCTTTTATTTATACCGGCAATCTCATTGTTTCAGCCGGCTCTCAGCTTTTTTCCCAACGAAAAATATGCAATCCGGGGCTTTTTTCTGCTCCTAGTTTTTTATTTACTCCTTTTGAGTCTATTGTTTGTGTGGTCTGTTTTCTCCCGGCAGTGGAAAATCCGGACAGGCTCTCCCCTTTTGACGTGCATAAAAAAAGGATTTGAATTGCTTCGCAAAAACGGATTCCGGATTCTGGGAATAATTCTGTTTTTGGGAGGAATTCATTTACTGAGTATCTTTCTTTACTGGATACTGAGTGAAACAACCGGGGGCTCCGCTTCTTTTTTAGTTCTCGTTTTCTCTGTGCTGATTCAGCAGTTTTTCATATTTTTCAGAATCAGTCTCCGCATGATATTTTATTCGGGGCTGAGCTATATCAGTAATCCGCATTGATTTTTTTATCCATTTTGTAAAAAAATCAGAACTTTTAAAAAAATAGTGCGTTTTTGGATTTTGTATAAAAAAATATTAACTTTGTTCTATTAAAAGTTTTTTTTCACCTCAAACAACTTTTTATGAAGCAATACATGATTGAAATAAAACTGGCTCAGATGACAGAAGAGTTCTATAATCTCATCCCCAAACAAAGGCGAATGGTGAATCAGTTATTCGAGGAAGGGACAATTCTGAGCTACACTCTCACAGATGATTTTGAGTTATTATGGATTGTAATAATGGCAGAAAACGAAAAAGAAGTAGTCAGAATTATAGAAAAATTTCCCCTCATCGAGTATATGAGTTACAATATTCATACGCTGGTTTTTCATAATATGGTTTCCAACCGGCTTCCTTCCATTTCGCTCAATTAATCGCTATGCCGGAAATGAATCCTGAGGCTCCATTATTGTTTTTTTCGGCAGAAACTACCGGAACAAAACATTCTTTAATCGGGCGTTATTATGAACTGACGAGCTATTTTACCCCCCTTATTTTACTGCTGACCTTTATCCCTGCTGTTGTTCTTTGGGGGAAAGTATCCACTATCTGGCTGCTCCTTGTAGCACTGCTGATTCCCCTTCATTTCTGGCTGATACACCTGCTGGTAGTCAGAATGCTGTATCAAAAAAGCCTGTCCGATGACAGAGTTCCCCGAATTTACATCACCAATCAGTTTATTTCCATTGAAGGCCAAAACCATAACAATCAATTTTTTACCTACACCGAAATTTGTGATTTAACAATTATTATTGGTGGATTAGAAAAACCAAAATGGTATTTTTGGTTTCCTGATAATACCCCTTTCAATGAAATCTCCTTTAAATACCAACAGAAAATGCTGAGGATTCCTTTCCGGATTTTTTCGGCTGCTCAGCTTTCGCAACTGGATAATGCCCTGACTTTTTGGGAAAACCATAAAATCCCCTTCCGGGAATACAATGAATTTTCGGGCGTTCCCCTGAAACGGTAAAATCGCCCTCTCCCCTACCCTGATTTTTATTTGACATTAATTCTGGTATATATAGAACTATATTGGTTTTTTAGGTTTCTTTCAATGTTTGCATTTTTCCCTCTCTCAGATATTTGAGAGGATTTTTTTGTTTTTCAAAATTTAAGCAGATTTTTAATATACTTTTTGAAACTAATTTGGTTTTTATAGTTTCTGGTTGCATGTCATTATTCGGTAGCCAAACATTATTTTCCTATTTTTAACAAACTTTTAAACTATTATTTTACTATATAATAATAAATCCGTTATTTCGCAATGGAAATTTGCTTTAATAAGCAATTTGCGTTTCCATAAACTTTAAAACAAAAACCAATGAAGTACATCATTTTAATGTTTAGTATGCTTTTTCTATTGACTGCCTGCAAAAAAGAACCGGGTTTTGGTGGTAATGCGTCAGTAAAAGGAGTGGTGTGGGTAAAGAGTTATAATGGAACTTTTACCTATCTTTACGGAGAATTTCCGGGTGCGGATGCGGATGTTTATCTCAAGGCCGAAAATCAGATAGCTCCTCTCGACCGGATTAAGACTAATTATAATGGGCAATTCGAATTTCCTTTTCTGTACAAAGGCAAATATGAGGTCTATACCTATTCAAAAGACTCGTCGCTAAATGCCATTCCCGGTGCTTCCAAAACCATCCTCAAGGCTTTTGAAATTACTCAAAACAGAGAAATTGTAGATCTTGATACACTCATCATTCTCGATTAAGTTTATCTATTACAGTTAATTATCTACACATTTATTTACTGAAAATTTATGAAACATCTTCTTGGCATTTTTCTGGTATTGTTATTTTCAACAATGCAAGGTCAGGACAGCAAAGACATTGCTTCCAGAAAAATCAAAACCGTTACGGTCAAAGTTTGGGACGAAGAAAAACCCAAAAACAACGAATGGATCAAAACCTCCTATGACAAAAAAGGAAATATACTCGAAGAAACAGAATATGATGACGCAAAAAATATCCTGAAATGGTCAAAATTTACCTATAATTCGAAAAATAAGATAGTAAAGACAGAAAAACTGACCCCGGAGGGAAAAACAGAAAAAACGATTGAATACAAGTACAATTCCCAAAACCAAAAAACCGAAGAAACTGTAAAGAACGGAGAAGGTAAAATACTGAGCATCACCCGTGTGGAATACAATGGATTCGGACAGAAAGTATCTGAAATCAAAACCGACGACAAAGGAAAGGTTCAGGAAAAAAGCTTGTTTGAATATGATAAAACAGGATTGACGACCTCCAGAAAAACATACAACTCCAAAGAGGAATTAATTTTTAGCAAAACACTGGAATATGAATATTAAACAATATTTCTGTTTTATAATACTGTTAGTACTGATGGGTACTGCCGGAAATCAGACCTTACATGCACAGGACGGACAAGACGATTTTGCGATTCTGACACAGGCCGGGATTCAGAAAAAATGGAAACATAACTGGAGCACTGACCTAAACGTCAGGGCATTCTGGAATGAAAATGCAAGTGAATTCAACAGAGGTTTTGTCAATGCGGGCATCGGAAAATCCCTTTCCAAAAACTGGGATATGAAAGCCAACATCCGGTTTTATGAAGTGAAAACCCTTTCCGGTTTTTATGAAGAAAGATTCCGGCTGTTTGTAGATTTATCTTATAAATGCCCGATTGCGGAAAAATGGAGCCTGACATGGAGAGGCAGAGTGCAGCGTCAGTCCTATGGAGGGCTTAAGGAGGAAGGATACAGACCGGCAGTCTATACACTCCGGAATAAATTCACCCTCACCTATCAGCACAACTGGTACTGGGACTTTTATCTCTCCGAAGAGCCTTTCATACCCCTCAATACTCAGGGCAGCACATTCTTCTCTAACTTCCGTACAGAAACCGGGCTGAAATACAGTCCTGATTTACACCATAGTATCAATCTTTTTTATCAGAACCGCTATCCGGTAGAGTTGCCGTTTAATACCCGTTACTGGATTCTGGGGATAAAATATATGTTCAGACTTTAATATCTGGTTTCTATGCAAATCTATTTTTCCTCTTTTTTTTCCTCTCCGATAGGAAATATAAAAATTACAGCCAATGATACAGGGATTCTATCTGTTCATTTTACAGAAGAGAGTGCCGAAACAGAAATGCCGGAAAATACTATAACGATTCTTTGCAAAACGCAGTTACTGGAATATTTTAATCATGAGCGTAAGGAGTTCAGTGTACCGCTAAGTCCGGAAGGCACTGTATTTCAGCAGACTATATGGAATCATTTATGCAAAATCCCTTATGGTTACAGTACTACTTATGCGGAATTGTCCGTAAGGTACGGCAACCTGAAAGCGATACGTGCCGTAGGTGCAGCCAATGGAGCCAATCCCATTGCGATACTGATTCCGTGCCACCGGGTAATCGGCAAAAACGGAAAACTGGTAGGATATGCAGGTGGCTTACACAGAAAAGAATGGCTTTTGCAGCACGAGGGAGTAACAATCTTATAAAATAGTATAGTTATCATATCTTTTTATAAAAACCTACGTATAGAGAATTGATATAAGTGAAAGTGTTTAAAGTTTTTTAACCTTTTGTTCTTTGTTTCTATTTAATAAATCTCAAAAAAATCATTTATTACAATGATTGGTATTATTAAGTAAATGTGTAAATTCGGAACATTTTTTTATCAATTCAGATTATTCAATTTTACTTATTCAGAAAAGTGACTAAAAATATTTATGTGGCGTCGGATTTACATTTGGGTGCACCCAACAAAGAGTCCAGCCTGAAAAGAGAAAAAATTTTTGTACAATGGCTTGAAAGCATAGAAAAAGATGCCACTATAATATATTTAGTAGGAGATATTTTTGATTTTTGGTTTGAGTACCGGAAAACAGTACCGCAGGGATATATCAGAATATTAGGCAAACTAGCAATGATGGCAGATAAAGGAATAGAAATACATTTATTTACAGGAAACCATGATTTGTGGTATGGGGAATATTTGAAAAATGAAATCGGTGCTAAAATTCATACAGGCCCTATTACTGTGACTCATTTCAATAAAAAATATTACATCGCTCACGGTGATGGACTTGGCCCGGGAGATTACGGCTACAAATTCATCAAAAAGATATTTATCAATCCTGTTTGTCAGTGGCTTTTCCGGCGGCTACATCCGGATACAGGCGTTTCCATTGCCGATTTTTTCTCAAAACTTAGCGGTTATTATTCCAAAACCGGTAAAGAACCGGAATTTTTCGGAGAAAATGAAAACCTGATTATCCATTCCCGCTCAATTTTAAAGCAAAGTCCTGATTATGAATATTTTATTTACGGCCACAGACATATCCTGAAAAGATATACTCTCTCAGATAATTCAGAAAGTATATATCTTGGTGACTGGCTCAAATATAATTCGTATGTTAAAATAACTGAAAAATCAACAGAAATCTTACATTATGAAAAAAATATTTGACAGAATGATTTTAATTGTTTTTATTTGCCAAAGTTATGTCAGTTATTGTCAATTACCTCAAAATGATAGCAATTATATGAGATTAAGACATATAATTATTTGTGAAAACGGTGGCGTTGATATTGATATTGACAATGAAAATAATATATATTTATTGAATACAAAAAAAAATAAAATATACAAATACCTTGCCGACACAAAATATGATTCTGTTTATTCAATTGGAGGGACAAGTACACGTTCAGAAGGTTTTTTTCACCCTGTGAAAATTTCTTCCAAAAACAGACA
>JAIBAH010000077.1 GCA_019695295.1 Bacteroidia bacterium
TTGAAAATCACGAATAGATTTTGATTAAAAAAATATTCATTTTTTCATAACTTCTGTATAATAAAAAGTAAGCTAAATCTTTTAAAATATGCAGACAAATGGTATTTATGTTATAATTAAATATTTTAAAATATAAAAATAATTGATTTTCAGGGCGTTGCCTTTTGTTAGTGTAAAATTTTTTTAAAATTCTCAATGTTTTGCACTATTTTTGCAGTGTGTTTATCAGATTTCTATATTATCATCATTTTTTAATACACAACGGGGTCATGAAAACTCAACTTTTAATTATTTGCTTGTTTTTTTTAGGGATTTCTGCTGTTAAGGCGGATAAAATCCTTGCCGACATGGATTTTAGTAATGGAGAATGGGTAATGGTTGGAGTACCGCTCCATAATTACCAGCTGCTTCCTGTTCAGCAGGAAATGGGAACTTTTATTTGTAAGGATGTTGCATTTATGCAGGACATTCAGAAAGTATGGGACTTCGAATACACAAACGAAGACAAATGCGACTATCATTACACCCTGAAGTTTTATCAGAATAAGGAACTGAAACGTACTGTTACTTTGAATCTGCATTGTGGTTATGTTACCTCAGAAGGACTTTCCTACTTTTTTGACCCGGTTTTGTTTAACCGGTTTAAGGCTGTTTCCAAGCCGGTTGACTGGTCGCGTATCAACTTTGAAGATCAGGAAGTATTGAAAAAAGCAATCACCAGGCTAAGCAAAGCCAAAGATATTTACTGGTATGAAGATGTAAAACCGTATCTGTACAAGGGTTTTGTGATGATGAGCTTTAATAACCTACCCTGGGACGCAAATCAGGACTCGCTGCAGAAAACAGTTGAAGCAGCTATAAAAGCACAGGTAAACAGCTCGGATTTCTACGTTTTCCAAAAAGGATATCAGGTTGACAATGACCTGATGTATGTGAGTTATCAGGTAAATTGCAATGAAAATATTGCGAAAAAAATGGATAAAATGTCAAATATGATTACTTCATGGAAACCTCATATGACCAAAGGGGAGGTTCTCAGGGTAGTTGCGATTGGCGTGGATGAAGAAAGATACGGAAAAATAATGAGTGGCAACGAATAAAGATTGTTCAGTAAAGAAAAAGTCTGTCGGGGTTCTTCCCCGGCGGTTTTTTTTTGCACCTAACCCAACCGAATTCCGGTTCTGATTGTTTACGGGGAAGTGGAGACACATCAGAAAATCAGGCATTTCCGGTCATGTCTTTGAATATTACTGAAAACCGTTTTTGTTTTCTGCAAGGTGCAGCTTTATCTGAAATAATGCAGATTTTTTGCATGCATTCCTATGGGGCTCAACGCTGTAGGATGAGTCAAAAAAAAACCGGATGATACTTTTTTATACAGTAAAAATATTAACTAATAAGAGAAATTTAAATATTTACAGTCAAGAAAATGAATGAGAATTATTATGTAATTATTATGGCAGGCGGGGTTGGTTCGCGGTTTTGGCCTATGAGCAGAACTAACTTCCCCAAACAGTTTCACGATATTCTGGGTACAGGAAAAACCCTCATACAGGACACATTTAACCGATTCTCGGAGTTTATTCCCAAACAAAATATTTATATTGTGACTAACGTGATGTATAAGGAGATGGTAAAGGAGCAATTGAAAAATAAAGTAAAAGAGGAACAAATTCTTTGTGAACCTTTTGGTAAAAATACTGCTCCCTGCGTTGCTTATGCTTCCTACAAAATCCATCAAAAAGACCC
Organism: Bacteroidia bacterium; assembly: GCA_019695295.1. Classification (GTDB taxonomy): domain Bacteria; phylum Bacteroidota; class Bacteroidia; order J057; family J057; genus JAAFHL01. The sequence continues at coordinate 1,750 of JAIBAH010000077.1, forward strand.
CAATGCGGTACTGATAGTAGCTGCTTCTGACCATTTGATTCTGGACAAAAAAAGGTTCCGCAAGCAGGTTGAGGCGGGAATGACTGCCTGTGCCGAAAAAGATATCATTATGACACTCGGTATTAAGCCGACCCATCCCAATACAGGCTATGGATATATTCAGTTTGGTCCAAAGGAAAAAGCAGAGAATTATCACAAAGTAAAATTATTTACCGAGAAACCATCCCTTCAACTGGCCGAAGAGTTCATCGAAAGCGGAGATTTTGTCTGGAATAGTGGTATTTTTCTGTTTTCATCCCGCACGATTATAGACTCATATCAGAAATACCTTCCGGAAATGGCCGATTCTTTCGCAGGTATTCCTTATTTCTCTGAAAACGAACAGGAAGCCGTAAATGATTCCTATAAGGTATGTCAGAATATCTCGATTGACTACGGAATCATGGAAAAAGCGCAGAATGTGTTTGTAACGCCAGTGGAATGTGGCTGGAGTGATCTTGGTACATGGGGCTCGGTATATGAAAACAGCGAAAAGGATTACTTCGGAAATGCAGTCAAAGGAAATGTAATGGTTTATGATTCCAATAATAATGTTGTGCATGAACTCAATAAAGATAAACTGATTGTCATTAAAGGCCTTGAAGATTATATCGTAGTGGATACCAAGGACGTACTCCTGATTTGCAAAAAAGAAGAAGAGCAGTTTATCAAAAATATCGTGGCAGATATTAAGTCCAAAAACGATACTCAGTTTATCTGATGGTTAAATTTATTACAGTGGAAGAGACAATTCCGGCACGCTGGGCTGCATTGCGTAGCGGAAAACCCCGGGAGGATTGCTATATTGTTCAGGATAGCCTTCCGGATTCTTTTCATACCGGATTTGAAAAGGAGGGGGAAATCATCGGCACTGCGTCCTTTTTTCCTGTCTCTCATGAAGGGCAACCCGGCAAAGGCTGGCAACTGAGAATGATGGGCGTAATGCCGGAATATCAGGGTCAGGGGATTGGGGAGGCTGTGCTTTTATTGGGGATTGAGCACCTCAGAAAAGATACTTCGATTGATTACCTTTGGTGTAATGCAAGAGAAAATGCCTTTAATTTTTATCAGAAAAACGGATTTGAATTCATCAGCGATTTTTTTGATATACCGGGAATAGGCCCTCATAAAACGATGATTAAGAGCCTGAAACCCTGAAATTCATTATCCTACCGGAAGTATTTTCGGTAAACAGGCTTTCTGTAATAAAATTGCAGAAACATTACCGGATATAATAGCCAGCTCAGTAAAAAAAACGGACTTTTATAAGTGATATCATCTATAATTTCGCTGGTATCCGGGCTTATTTTCCGGACAAGGTGACGATGTTTCCATTTACTCAAAAACCACGGGAGTTTTGTCCCCTCATCTACAAACCACGATTCGTTTTGTCCGTTTACATTTTCTGTAATCAGCGAATGCCATTCCTGTTTCAGCATCAGAATACCCAAAGGAAGCATCTCAATATGTACCTCATCTCCTTTTACTGAACCATCAAAGCGCAGCAAATGAATCTTCATACCCGGAGGTACAAGTGCCTCAAAAAGTGCGCGGTCAAATTTACTGAGAATTACTTCGGGAGTGCCATTCACTTTGGTGGAAATATAAATATTCATGTGTTTTTATTGGGTAAACAGACTTTTTGCAATTTTGTTGCAAAAAAATACAAAAATATTTGGATGCTATTCTTTTCTTTTTGTAACTTTGTTGCAAAAAGAAAAAGAATGTCACGATTACTCGTTTTGTTGGGAAATTCAGGGGGGGCAATGGCTCTTTTGTGTGCAATTCACTGTGCGCTTACTCCGATTGTGCTTACTTTGTTTCCGGCACTTTCCGGAAACTGGATAGAGTCGGAATTCATGGAATGGGCCGTTTTGATTCTCAGTTTTTTGTTGGGAGCCTGGATGATGCTCAAAAATTTTCAGCAGCATAAGAACAATCGTCCGCTGATACTGATGTCTTCGGCTTTCGGTTTGTTCGCCCTGAATCATCTGCTTTTTCATGAAAATATGTATCCTCAGATTATCCTCAGTATTACCGGCGGACTTTTGATTATTTATGCTCAGGTACATAATGCACGCCTTCGCAAAGCCTGTGCCTGCCGCATTCATTCCTGATTTTTATGATTCCTTTTTATTTTGTACTTTCGCTTTTGGTTGTAGTAGTGATATTGTCAGCACTGGCAATAAGGATTGCTGCGTTTCAGTGGAAACAAAAAAAAGGGCTTAGTTATCAGCCTTCTGTTCACTATCATAAAAAAAACAGGGAAGAAATTGCCACATCAGAGCCTACTTTAGCGGACTCAGTGCCCGACCTGCCCGTTCCTGAGGTCAGGCCGCAGATTGAAATACCGGTGGTTTTAAACGAGGCTCCTGTCATTACTGTTGCAGAGAATCCGGTACAGGATGTTCCGGCTACTGAAAACCAAAACCGCGAATATGCCCGGAAAAGATGGCTCCGTAGTTGGATTATAGGAGAAATTATTGATTAGAGCCAAGTCCCCCAAAAAAGAACCCGTAGTATAAAACCGTTTAGAAACAGATTTTAAAACTCATTCTTATACCCCGATAATCCCTTCGGATTGTAAACGGACAAGGTTACTGTAAATCCCTGAAGGATTGAGCAGAAGCTGGTCGTGAGTGCCGGATTCTGCCACCCTTCCTCCATCAAGTACATAGATATTGTCAGCGGTGCGGATGGTAGATAAGCGGTGAGCAATGATAAGCGTTGTTCTGTTTTTCATCAACTCATTCAAGGCTCCCTGTACCAAGCTTTCGGATTCAGCGTCAAGGGAACTCGTTGCTTCGTCAAGGATAAGTAAAGCCGGGTTTTTGAGGATTGCGCGGGCAATGGCAATCCGTTGCCTTTGTCCTCCGGAGAGTTTGATTCCTCTTTCGCCTACAATCGTATCCATTCCTTCCGGAAACCGCTCGATGAATTCCAGTGCATTGGCTCTTTGGGCTGCTTCCTGAATTTCTGCTTCGGTAGCACTGGGTTTTCCATAAGAGATATTTTCCCGTATTGTTCCTCCGAATAAAATAATCTCCTGAGGCACAATTCCGATATTCTGGCGAAGTTGCTGTATATCAAAAGAACGGATAGGCTGATTATCAAAAAGGATTTCTCCTTCACTGTGGGGATAGAACCGCATAATTAACTGTGCAATCGTAGATTTTCCTGCTCCGCTTTGTCCTACTAAAGCGACCTTCTCCCCCTTACCGATAGAGAGGCTCAGTCCTTTAAGCACAGGCGTATCCAAACGGCTTGGGTATGCAAAATGCACATCCTTAAACTGTACGTCCCCTGAAAGCCGGGGAAAAAGGGTTTGTTTTTGCGGTAAATCAAACTCCGGCGTTTCTCTTAATATTTCCCGGATACGTTCAGACGCTCCAATCGTTTTCTGCAACTGACTATAAATATCCCCCAGACTTCCCACAGAAGCACCGATAAAAACGGTATAGGAAATAAACTCAATTAAATCTCCGATTCCAATCTGATTTTGTTTTACCATTCCGGCTGCATTCCATACAATCAGAATAATCGCTCCGAATATAGCGTAGATGACAAACATCACAAAAAGCCCTCTCCATCTTGCGGCTTTGAGGGACATTTTTACATTATTGTCGAGTGCATTTCTGTATCGGTTTACTTCTTTTAATTCATTGGTAAATGCCTTTACAATATTCACGGATTGAAGCGTTTCTTCCACGACAACCGTTGCATTTGCCAGTTCGTCCTGGGCTTTTTTGGAGATTTTTCGGATAAACCGCCCGAATACCATGGTAATGATAATCAATACGGGAAAAGTAGCAAGCATAGAAAAGGTGAGTCGGGGAGACCAGTATAAAAGCACAGAAACCCCGATAATCAGGGTGAGTAATTGCCTGAAAAGCTCCGCTAAAGTAACAGAAAGTACATCCTGAAGCTGGGTTACGTCCGACGCAAGCCGGCTGTTGAGCTCACCTACCCGTCTTTGTTCAAAAAAAGTAACCGGCATGGTGATGATTTTCCGGTACACCGAATAGCGGATATCAGCCATGGTTTTCTCGCTTACCTGAGAGAAGAAATATACCCTGCCAAACGACAAAATACCCTGTACTAATAATACAATTCCCATTACGATTGCAAGCGCATTGAGGGTTTCGACCCCGAAATACGTTTCAATCGGTTTCAGATATACAAAGAAGTCACTGATTTTTCCGGTTGCAGCATTGGCCATTCCTCCAAAGAACTTGGGGAAAGAAAGGCTTGTGAGTGCAGAGAAGGATAATGTAAGCATTCCGCCTGCGAAATACCATTTATAGGGGAGCATATACCGGTACAACTCCAATACCTCCCGGATTCCTTCCTTTGTGATTTTCTTTTTGTCTTTTTCCTTAACCAGTTCGTTGCGTCTTTCCCATTCACTTGCCATAAATTCCGGATATAATGTTTTATTGCCTTAATACTTCCGGAAATGTCTTTTTGTTTGTAAGAATGTAATCATTTTGATTATTTCCATGGGTGAAGCACAAAAAAAAACCGAATTTACCCGAAACTGAGTAAACGGATACCTATGCAAAGTGAGTAGAATTAAGCGAATACTGAAAGTGGCAGGGATTATATCGGGATAACGACTGTTTTATATCCTATCCAGTTATCAGGTACTTCCCCTGCTTTCCAGCCGGCAAAAGTGGTTTCAATATAATAATATTTTTTCCCGGCAAAATTATAATAGGTTCCCTTGTCAAATGAGGGAATATTGGCAGCAATCGCCATATGTGAGCGTTTCTTGTCCTCAGATAATAATAAAACCAGTACGACATCATACCCCATTTGCTTCAGTAAAGCCCCGCCGAGTATTGCTTTATCTTCACAATCTCCGTATCCGTCAAACATTGTTTCTACAGGATATTTTTCATAATCGGCGCTTCCAAAAACAGAATCCGGAACATATCGCATCTGTTGAAGAAAGGAAACAAGAAACATAATTTCCTGTTCTGTTGTCCAGTTATACAGCTTTTTAGCATCAGCGACAGTTTCTTTTAGTCCTTTTGCGATATATTGTACTGCTTTGTCATCTTTTTCGATAAAGTTGCAGTAATAATCATACTGACCTTTCCATGTAGGCCTCTGACGCTGTGAGTAATAATTGAGAAGAGAAACAGGTACTTCAGCACTCCATTCCCAGGGGACATTATACATCCAATAATATTTCTTTACTGCAAATCCACGGTCAACCGTATCCGGAGGTGTTATAGAAGCATGTGCTAAAACAATATTCAGAGACAGTAAAACAAGGATTGAAAAAATAATTGCTCTCATTCTTACAGAGTTAAGTAAGTTTTCGCTATTAAAACACAAAATTAATATAAGTTATTGAATAGAAAAACTCCCAAATCGTGTAATTTTTTTGATTTACATTTTTTTTCAAAAATAATTAATTCTGAAAACCGATTTATATTTTTGATTTTGAGCGGGTAAGGAATGAAGGTGATTTATCGTGAAAAGGCCTGTATCAGGGGGTTACGTTTGATTATAGGAGGAATTGACCTGTAATATTTCTGCTGAAAATTGTATTAATTTAATATTTTGTGCCTGCCATGTATAATTCCCGATGATAAATGCCCGGGCGTTTTTTCCTGTTTCTTCACACATTTCCGGAGAATTCAGGAGCAACCCGATGGTTTCGGCCACAGATTCAGGGGTGTCACAGACAAAAAGGTGCTCTCCGTGAACGGCCTGAATTGCGTTATTTGCCAAAGAGGAGGTAATACAAACCAATCCGCTGGCCATTGCTTCCAGTAATTTATTTTGCATTCCAATTCCGGTAAGCATGGGTGCGGTAAAAATTTGGGCGCGCCGGTAGTAGGGAAGAAGGTCGGGTACTTTCCCCGTTACAACGACATTTCTGCCCTTCAGGGCAACTACCTTAGGCGAGGGATTTGCGCCGGCAATGGTCAATACACAATCGGCATATTTTTCAGGAAGTAGCGGTAATACAGATTTTACAAGATATTGAACACATTGAATATTAGGAGGATAAGCCATATTTCCTGTAAAAAGTAACCCCGACCTGGGAGTACTAACAGGTTCCGGCGAAAAATAATTCACATCAACGCCGTTGGGTAATATCCTGATTTCTGCTCTTTTGGGGTGAGGGATAAGCTCCCGGTCCTGATGACTGATAATCAATTTAAGGGAGAACCATTCAAATACTGCTTCTTCATACTTCAGCATTCTGTTGTACTCTGCCCTGAGCAGAAAGCGATAAAAAAAATTACTGCTTTGGATTCTCCTTTGTAACCCTGCCGAAAATGCGTCCTGATAATCCAGGATTTTTGCAGGATGTGGTAAATCTTTGCAGTATTTAGCCATTCTCACCAGCTGACAAAAAATAATATCAGGTTTTTCTGCAAGAATAAACTCATTCAGGGCTTTCTGAGCCTGAGGGTCATAAAAATAAGCAACCTGAAAAGGCTCTTCGGAAAATATTTGTTTTAATAAGCGAAGTCCGATTCTGCGCTTTTTCAGTACGAAAACGTTCAGCTTTTTGACAAACGGGACTTTTTCCTTCTCTTCCTGCCCAATTTCTCTGTCAGTAAGCGCAAAAACACTCACTTCATGGTACAAAGAGAGTTCACGTATCTGATGAAATGCCCTGAGCTGATCTCCTTTGTATAAAGGATACGGAAATCGGGGAAGGAGAAATAGTACTTTCAATAGACCTGACTTCGTTAAATAATGCGATAAAAGGCTTTAATTAAGAGGATACTTATCTTTCTCTTTATTGCAGGAAAAAAACAAGTCATTCCCCCTCTGCTAATATCCCGGAAAAGCAATCAGTTTCCGCAGGCTTGCAATCTGCCCTTCCGGATTAACCGATTCTGTCAAACCCGGTATAGGGGCGCAGCACTTCCGGTATCAGGATACTGCCATCCGCCTGCTGATTATTTTCAAGCAGGGAAGCAACGATACGCGGCAAAGCGAGCGCACTTCCGTTAAGGGTATGTACAAGCTGCGTTTTTTTATCTTCGTCTCTGAAACGACACTTCAGCCTGCTTGCCTGAAAGGTCTCAAAGTTGCTGACGGAACTCACTTCCAGCCATTTTTCCTGAGCAGCACTCCATACTTCCATATCAAAGGTTTTGGCTGAAGCAAAACTCATATCGCCGGTACAAAGCAGCAACTTGCGGTAAGGCAAACGAAGGCTATCGAGCAGCCCCATTACATGATTACACATCTCCTCAAGAATCGCATAGGAGTTTTCGGGATTTGCAATCTGAACAACCTCTACTTTATCAAACTGATGCAGGCGGTTGAGTCCTCTTACGTGTGCTCCGTAGCTTCCGGCTTCTCTTCTGAAACAGGGAGTGTATCCACAGTTTTTTACGGGAAGCTCTCTGGATTCCAGAATTACATCCCGGTAAATATTGGTAATAGGCACTTCTGCCGTAGGAATCAGATAAAATTCATCTTCATTGATATAGTACATCTGACCGTCCTTGTCAGGCAATTGTCCTGTTCCGAACCCGGACTGACGGTTGATGAAAATCGGGGGCTGAATTTCGGTATAGCCGGCTTTGTTTGCCTCATTCAGGAAAAACTGAATCAATGCCCTTTGGAGAATTGCCCCTTTCCCTTTATAAACCGGAAAACCGGCACCTGTAATTTTTACTCCGAGTTCCCAATCTATGATATCGTGCTTCAATGCCAGTTCCCAGTGAGGGACAGGGGTAAAATCAAAGGTCACTTTTATGTCATTCTGAAAAGCCACGACATTGTCCTCAGGCGTTTTGCCCACCGGTACGGAGTCGTGCGGAACATTCGGAAGCAGCACCATTTGGTTGTAGGAAGCGGTCAGTACCGTTTCCAGTTCTTCTTCCAGTTGTTTGATTTGTGTTTTTTGCTCGGCAGTCTGCGTTTTTGCTGCTTCTGCCTCTTCTTTTTTACCTTGCGCCAGTAATGCCCCTACTGTTTTTGCAACGCGGTTATTCTCTGCTCTAAGGCTCTCCAGATTGCTCAGAATTTCTTTACGTTTGTCGTCCAGACGGATTACTTCACTGATAATTTCCTCCGCCTGTTTTAGTCCTTTTGCCTGAATTCTTTCCGTTACTTTTGCAGAATGATTTCTGATTCTTTGTATTTCTAACATATATTTTATGTGTTTTCGGGCTGCAAAAGTACACAAAATTACCGGAATGAGGAAATTTTAGCGATTTTTTCCGGATTGTTTTTGGGAGAAAAACAGCAGAAAATTATTTTGCAGATACTTCCGGAAGGAGTTTTATGTATTCTTCCAGTACACACCCCGGCCTGACAAAAGGCTTCACCGCAGTGTAAGGAATAAATACATGAGGAGACCCCATTGAATAAGCGGCGATTTCATATTGATTGTACTGAAACAGGATTCCGTCGGGTTGTAATGCGAAGTTATCATTAATACTGAATGCTTCTCCCCAAAAATAACCCTCTTCTTCCAGGCTTTTTCCCACAGGGATTAAGTTTTGCACCCTGAAATATTTCTCTGCGACAGGGTTCAGTGATTTTTCAAAATCAGGGATAAAAATATCTTTCAGGGTAATTTTTTTTCCGGAATGCAGGTCATAATTTAAATAAGTGACGGACTGCCCGCCATGCGCTCCGCCGGAATAAATATAATCCGATTGGCCTATACAGAGGATAAAGCGATGGTTCATCTCTACAAACTGTTCTGTAACAGACTTGTAAGTCATTTCGCTGTCCATTTCCTTCTCCTCTTTTTTGTAATCATCAATAAAAGTCTGCATAACTTTTTCCAGATTTTCGACCTTTACAAGGGTGTCTTTTTCGAAAGAATAAACATAGAGCAGCGCCTCATCCAAATCCGTATTGATTGCATTTTTGATTGCCTCGGTTGTGGAGGACGTCACCTTAAGCGTTTGATAGCTGACATATGCGCCTCCTTTACCCTTGTTTTTATAGGTTTTTTCTGTAGTGCTGACGGATAGCCCCGCACTGCCCGCCGGAAGCGATTCTTTCAATTCAAAAGGGTAGGAAACTTTATCATTTTTCCACATTCCTTTGAAAATACCGTTTTCCCATTTACCGGAAAATTCTCCTGTCTTTTGAGAGTCCCAGCCTTTGGGGGTAAATACATTCACAAACTCTGTCATTTTTATGTCATTGTTTTTGTTAATGACCCCACTGAGCGTTATCTTCTGGTTTTTGGAATGATAAAAATAATGCCCGTTGATTGCAGTATCGTTTCGGATGATGATGCAACTTACCGGCAGGTTGCCATCAATTGTTCCTTCAAACTGTTTGTAGGCATAATCCGGAAATTCCGGTGAGGCTTTTTCTGTATTTTCAGCTGTTTTTGCGGATTCAGCGCCGGATTGCTTGTCCTCACAGCCTGTCATAAAAAAGCCGGAAACAAGCACAGAAAGAACCAATCTTTGAAAAACATTCATTTTAAATATTATATAAAGAATGCTGCAAAGGTATGGAAATTTCGGGTAATGTACAAAAAGGTGGAATGGAGACAAAAAATCCCCCCGTTTTTGTAAGCGGGGGGACAAACTAACAGTAAGGTGAATAAATCCTGATATTTTAGTAAATCGACGTCAATGTTTTACCATTATTTTTTGTGAACCGATTACAGCACCTTCACCGGTCATAATCATGTAATACAATCCTTCAGGAAGTTCCTGCATATCCCAAACCATCATTCCGTAGGTTCCACCGGGAGTATGGGTTCTGATGGTTTTGCCGGTCATGTCTATTAACTGAACCTGAGCGTCTTTTACAGAACGGGGTAACTGAAACTTCACATTCAGGATATCAGAAACCGGATTGGGATACGGACTTTCGAGTGCGTTGCCATTTTTGATTTCATCGAGAATAGAGGTTCCTGTTTCATTGGCGCAGAACTGGAAAGATTGTTCTACAAAGTCAGCGGTATTGACTTTATCAAAGAAACGCATTGTTACATTTGCACAACCCGGTACGGTATTCGCATTAAAATGCATGGAAAAAGCATTGAATGAGCCACCGGAAGGAATCGTTACCCCTACATTTGAACTGAGGCTTGTGCCGGAGCCATAGCAATTATCCCAGCAAAAATAGCTTTCCTGAGTGTAGGTGCCATTCGTATTTACCGTATTTACGGTACGTTCTGCACGCACAACCTTGTCGCTGCCGGAAATATTTTTGATAAACACATAATCTACTACAGCTTCTTCGACAAGAGTAGCATAGATTACAGGAGGTACAGCTGACGCATAGTTTAATTCAAAACTCTGAGCAAAAGCGCCCGCTGACAATCCCAAGCCTAAAACGAAAGTAAAAATCTTTTTCATAAGAATTAATAAGTTATTTAGTATCAGCCTGCAAATATAGCAAACAAATTTGAAAACCAAAACTTAATAACGCATGTTTTTCTAAAAAAGTTGCCTTTTTATTTTTTATTTTATCTGATATCATTGCCTGGAAAAAGCGTATCTTTGCGGCCGGATTTATCCTGTAAGATAAAAATCAATATATGAAAGTAATTGAGCATTTAGAACGTACACAAAAACCGTTAGTCAGTGTAGAAATCATTCCGCCTAAAAGAGGAGGCAGCGTACAGCAAATATACGATGCCATCAAATCCATTCAGCATTATGACCCGCCTTTTATAGATGTAACGAGTCATGCTGCAGAGGTAATCTGGGAAGAGCAGAAGGACGGTAGCTTTAAAAAGAAAACCAAAAGAAAAAGTCCCGGAACCTTCGGTTTGTGTGCGATGATTAAATATAAGTTTAATATTGACCCTGTCCCTCATCTGCTTTGCGGAGGGTTTTCAAGGGAAGAAACCGAAGACGCACTGATTGAGCTGAATTATCTCGGAATCGAAAACATACTCGCCCTCAGAGGAGACAAAACGCCCTTACGCATTGCCAGAGAAGACAGAAGTGAAAACCGGCATGCCTCAGACCTTGTACGTCAGATTGGGGATATGAATCATGGGAAATATATAGATGACCTGATGGACGCTGTTCCTACCAATTTTTGCGTGGGCGTTGCGTTTTATCCGGAAAAGCATTTTCAGTCTCCTAATCTGGCATTTGACCTGAATATTCTGAAACTAAAGATGGATTCCGGGGCTCATTACGGCGTATCTCAGATGTTTTATGATACCTCCAGATACATTTCGTTCGTAAAGGCTGCCCGTGAAGCCGGTATCACCGCCCCGCTCATCCCGGGACTCAAAATACTTACTTCCAAAAACCAGCTTACCCTTCTTCCCGAAATTTTCAGACTCGATATCCCTCAGGAGCTAACGGAAAGAATGCTTGCCGCTAAAGGAAGAGAAGAAGAAGTGGCTGTAGGGGTAGAGTGGGCTTATCAGCAGTGCATCGAATTACTGGATTCGGGTGTTCCCTGTCTGCATTTTTATATCATGCAGAATACCAAACCGTTTTTATTATTAATGGATAAATTAAAAAAGAAATTGTAATTCTTTTGCAGTTTTTTCTTTGTTTTGTAAAAAATAAATCTTTCTGAATAATTGGTATGCCATATTTTATAGAAGAAGTAAGAGATAATAGTTCCCGCAGTGCCTTCTATAAGGTACAACACATAATTTACGCGGGGGACGAAAACTGGGTTTGCCCGCTGGATGAAGAAATCGAGTCTATCTTTAATCCTCAGACGAATGTATATTTCAGTCACGGGAATGCGACCCGCTTTATCTTGAAAGATGAAAAAGGGAACCTGACCGGTAGAATAGCAGTATTTTATAATAGTAAAAAGGCGTTTAATTTTGAAATCCCTACCGGAGGAGTCGGCTTTTTTGAATGTATCAATAATCAGGAAGCGGCCGATATGCTTTTCAATACCGCCAAAGAATGGCTGACGAAAAACGGAATGCTTGCCATGGACGGCCCGATTAACTTCAGTGAAAATGACAATTTCTGGGGATTGCTCGTAGAGGGATTTTCGCAGCCTGCTTATGGAATGCCCTATAATAAGCCGTATTACAGGGAGTTGTTTGAAAATTACGGGTTTAAATTGTTTTTTGAACAAATTTCCAATGAGCTCGATATTTCTCAGCCCTTACCGGAACGATTTGCAAAAATTTCTCAGTGGATTACTCAGAAGGAGGGATACCGGTTTGTCCGGCCCAATCTGGAGCAACTCTCTTTGTTTGGCAAAGCCTTTCAGGAGGTATATAATGACGCATGGCAATTTCATGAGAATTTTACGCCGATTTCAGATGAGCAGATAGAAAAATATGTAAAACGCTTCCGCTTTATCGCAATCGACGCTTTTCTGCCTTTTGCTTATGTCAATGATGAGCCTGCGGGCTTTATCATCTGCGTTCCTGACCTCAATCAAATCTTTAAACCCCTCAAAGGTAGTTTTTCCATCTTTCAGAAGCTGCTTTTCTGGTGGAGAAGCCGCAATCAGTTTGAATGGTACCGTAAAAATAAAATCCTTACAAGAGGAAGGGTAATCATCATGGGAGTAAAGCCTAAGTTTCAGAAGTACGGGCTGGAGTCAGGGTTGATTTATCAGTCGGTAACTCAGGCTGCTGAAATGGGATTTGAAAAAATAGAACTTAGCTGGGTCGGAGATTTTAACCCTAAAATGCGGGCTTTGCATAAAGGAGTAGGGGCTAAGTTTGTCAGAAAACACGTTACATTCCGTATCCGGTTTGACGGTAAGGAATGGAGCCGCTCCGAAATCATCGCCGTGGATACCCGCGACAAAATTGTAAAGGAAAGAGAGGAGCAACTCAAAAAGAAAGAAGGCGAATAATGCCTGGAAAATAAGAGGGAAAAAAGACAAAACTCTTCCCTCAGGAACATAGATAACCCCTGAAAATAAATCACAAATGCTGATTTTTTCGGGGGTTTCCTTTTTTATGGATACACTACATTCCCATTTACCCATACGCCCCACTCGCGGGAATATCCGTGTACCGTCTGAGTACTGTTTGCATTTTTGTCCTGCATAGGATAGCTCATATTTGCCCATTCAAAAATTCCGCCATACAGATTCTTTACGTCCTTGTAGCCAGCAGCTTTTAGCTTTTCGCCTATTCTTTCACTACGATAACCCACCGAGCAATAAACAATGATAGCCCAGTTTTTGGGTATATCCTGAATATCAGACAGCTGGAAATAGTTATATCCCACGTATCTTGCACCTGGAATATGACTGATATTATATTCTGTGGCTTCCCTCGTATCCAGAATCAGCGGTTTGTTTTTGGCCAGTGTCAATTCTTTCAGTTCCGTAACTTTTATAAAAGGAACAGAGTTTTTGTAAAGTGTCTTGAGCATCCAGTCATAAGGACGGTTCTGGGCCTGTGCAAATCCCGTGATTAGAAACAGAAAAACAAAAAAAACATACTTTTTCATGATACTGACAAGTTTTTAACAGAAACTGATTGAAAATACCCTTTCCTGTACATTTACTTTATACGGAATGAGGGGGGAGATTGTTTTTTAATATAAATCAGAGTAGAATAAGATTACTCATTAAAAAAACGATGAACCGCCCCTTTTTTACAGGAAAGACAGATTTTTAGACAGATTCTAAATACATAGAGGTGTCCTTTTGAAATATCTATGTCTAAATTATATATATTTGTCCCAAAATTTAAATCAATCAGCGTTAATCGTACTTGTATTATGTTAAATAAAGGTTTTTTCGTTACTCTTCTGATTCTGATGGGGTGTAATACTTCAACAGTAAAGGAATCCCCCAAAGAATCCAACATTGATATGGCAAAAACTGACCGGGGGACGATTTACAGCGGACACTGGATGGATAAGGTTTTTGTGGAGTCTCTTATGCAAAAACATTCTGTAATAGGCATCAAAGAGATTCCCGCCATTATTGAAATCGGTTTTTTATCTGCAAAAAATGATTCTATTGTGATAAACACAGGAAAATCAGTAGAAAAAAAGGCGATCCGCTTTGTAAATGATGACTCAATCACTTTTGCAAAAGGCGCTCTTCGCTACAATAAAGAGGCAGGAGTGGAGCAATTATTCTGGATTGACAGTGCCGGAGTCAAAAGAGCATTTGAGCGTATAGGAAATGATTACATAACGAATACCGATTCAATCGCAAATACTCTGACTGCTTTTGTGAATAAAAATACGCTCGCCGGAGATTATTTCTTTATGGATAATAAAGGGAAAAAAACAGATGACTTCGCACTTTTTAAGCCGGATGGAAAAATTATCGGATGGGATAAATACGTTAGCTACACGGTGAAAATGGACAAGGAATCCATCTCCAAAACCCAGAAAAAATACGACGTGATTTACCTTGAGGGAAATACTGAACCCGGAGAATTTTACGCCTGGGAGTTTTATGATTATGATAAAGAGAATGAAAAAGAGGAAAATAAAAATAAACGCCCAAAACAATTTGGTACTACGCTAAGGTTCTACAAAATCACAGACAAGAAACCCCTGAAAGAAAAACCGGATTTTGAATTTTCCGTAAATAAACTGGCAAGATAAAAAGACGATAAAAGAATTTCTGAACGGCTTCGGTTCCCTGAAAAGGACGGAGCTGTTTTGCTTTTTAAAAATGGCCCGTAAAATAAATATAACATTGAGGGTTTTATGTTTTTTAACCCACTGACTCTGACAGGCATAATGAACGAAAAATATATAAACTAAAAACGGAAATATATAATAACCGTATTTTATGTTATTTTGAAATAATGAAATGTAGATATAATGATTTTATGATAATTCGCTACATAAAAGAGTAGAAATGGCGAATAAGTATTGCGCTTATAATGAATAAGTAAAAGTAACTCCTATTTTTGCATCCAAATCGGTTTCTAATCCCAAATATCTACTCCTTATTATTTTAATTATGTTCAAAAAGGCAATACTTCTTTCTTCAGTGTGTTCTCTTACAATCTTTCTGGCTGGCTGGAATTGGCATAAGCAGGAAGGGGACCCGACTGCAAGAGGACTTAACCTTTCTTATATTGATTCTACGGTTAAGCTTTATGAAGATTTTTATCGCTTCACTGTAGGAAACTGGATGAAAAAAAATCCGGTACCCAAAACGGAATCTTCATGGGGAAGTTTCAATGAAGTATTTGAAAGAAACAAAAAAATTCTTCACGAAATACTGCTGGAAACCCAAAAGAATACGCCACCCAGAGGAAGCTATAAAGAAAAAATCGGAAATTTCTTCTTTACAGGCATGGATTCTGTCTCGTTGAATAAACAGGGAATCGCCCCGGTATTACCATTATTGAAATCAATAGACGATATTAAAGATAAAAAAGGTTTGGTTGATTTTCTGGCAACCGAGCAGGGAAAAGGCAATGGACTACTTTTTTATGTATATGCCACTCAGGATGATAAAAACAGTGCGAAAATGGTACTTGCAACCTGGCAGGGCGGAAAAGCCTTACCTGACCGGGATTTTTATCTGAAAAAAGATTTCGAAAAAATCAGACAGGGGTATGTTCAGCATATTTCCAAAATGATGACCTTCACAGGGGTAAATTCTTCGCTGGCAGAAAAGCAGGCCAATACAATCATGAAAATGGAAACCGCTCTTGCAGAGGCTTCTATGGACAGGGTTGAAATGAGAGACCCTTATAAATTATATAATGTAAGAAGCATTGCGGACCTGAATAAACTCACTCCTTCCATCGAGTGGAAACAGTTTCTGAAAAAAATGGGAGCGCCGGCTACGGACAGCCTTATTGTCAGTCAGCTGGATTTTATGAAAGGCGTAAGCAATCTCATTGGTTCCGAATCGCTTGAAAACTGGAAACTGTACCTTAAATGGCACACAATACATGAAGCGAGTGCTTATCTGAGTGATGAAATTGACGCTGAAAATTTCCGTTTCTTCGGCACAGAGTTAAACGGGGTTAAAGAAAGAAAACCTCGCTGGGAGCGTGTAATGAGAACGATTGAAGGCGGAATGGGCGAGGCACTGGGTTCACTATACGTAGAAAAAGCCTTTAAGCCTGAAGCAAAAGAACGAATGATGAAAATGGTGAAAAGTCTTCAGCTTGTTTTCAGGGAAAGAATTCAGAATCTGGACTGGATGAGTCCGGAAACCAAGAAAAAAGCAATTCAGAAATTAGAGAAATTTACCGTAAAAATCGGATACCCTGATAAATTCAGAGATTACTCTACCCTCATTATTGAGCGGAAGTCATATCTGGAAAATGTCATGAATTCCAATGCATTTGAATATAAAAGAAATTTGGCGAAACTGGGTAAGCCTGTGGATAGAACCGAGTGGGGAATGCCTCCTCAGCAGGTAAATGCTTATTACAATCCATCCAATAACGAAATTGTATTCCCGGCTGGTATTCTGCAACCTCCGTTTTTTGATATGGAAGCAGATGACGCTATGGTTTATGGTGCAATAGGGGCTGTAATTGGACATGAAATGACGCACGGATTTGATGATCAGGGCAGACAGTACGATGCAGACGGAAATCTGAAAGACTGGTGGACGGAAGAGGACGCCAAAAAGTTCGAAGCCAAAACTCAGGTGATTGTAGAACAGTTCAATAACTATGTGGTTCTGGATACAGTCAATGTAAACGGAAAACTGACTACAGGAGAAAATATTGCAGATTTGGGAGGATTATGTATTGCTTATGACGCATTTAAGCGTACAGAGCAGGGAAAAGGAAATACCAAAATCGGAGGATATACTCCTGATCAGCGCTTCTTTATGTCCTGGGCTAACGCATGGAAAAACAATACTACCAATGAGGCTATGCTTCAGCAAATTATGACTGACTCTCACTCTCCGGAAGAGTGGCGCTGTAATGGACCTGTTACTCATCTGGACGCTTTCCATGAAGCATTTAATATTACCGGAGGGGCTATGTACCGTCCGGTGAAAGACAGAGTTCGTATCTGGTAAAATAACAATAAACAGTACTCTCATAAATGTAAAAAATTATTTAGAGGTTAAACAATGATTGGTTGATTAAGTGAAAGGGAGCCGTGAGGTCTTCCCTTTTTTTATTGTGAAAAAAACGTAATTTTGCAGCATGAATCATTATAAAATCGCAATCATCGGGGGCGGAAATCTGGGAGTTGCTATCGCAACCGGAATTATGAAAAGCGGGGATATCCCTACTGGCAATATTACCGTTACCCGGAGGAATGTCGGGGCACTTCAGTCTCTCTCGGAAGCCGGTATCAACATTACTGCAAACAATAAAAAAGCGGTGGCTGATTCGGATATTATCTTTCTGGCAGTAAAACCCTATCAGATAAAGGAAGTATTAAAGGAGATAAAAGAGGACATTGCACCCGGAAAAGTATTGATTTCTGTGGTAACGGGGGTTACGATAGAGGAGATGCAGGAGGTAATTTCTCCTGAAATTGCTGTTTTCAGGGCGATGCCCAATACCGCAATCGCAATCGGACAAAGCATGACCTGTATCAGTTACAGCAATGCATCTCAGGAACAGGCGAGTCAGGTAATTGCTTTATTTTCCTATCTCGGAGAAGCAATATTGATAGATGAAGCGCTGATGGAGGCCGCTACTGTACTGGGAGCCTGCGGAACGGCTTTCGCAATGCGTTACATTCGTGCCAATATTCAGGGAGGGATAGAAATCGGATTTGACGCAGTTACGGCAAGGCTTATCGCTGCCCAAACTATCAGGGGAGCCGCCGAGATGCTAATCATGAATGGTACACATCCGGAAAGTGAAATAGACAAAGTAACAACTCCTAAAGGTTGTACTATCGCCGGGCTCAATGAAATGGAGCATCAGGGATTTAGCTCTTCCCTCATTCGGGGACTCATTACAAGTTACCGTAAAATCGGCAAAATGACTCACTAAGATGTTTTCAGTAAACCATAATCTCTATTGGAAGAGGGAAAATACGGATCGAAAAACGGATTAAAGAGTAAGCCTTTCTGAGAAATTCTATTCAGAAATTACTTTGCCATTTGCATTTTTTTACTGAATACAAAACAGGAAAAATAAAAGCTGACCATCAGGGAAAGGATAAAATAAAGCAGCATTGCAGTCTCTGCCCACGCTGTGACGCCGCTTATCCCAAACCATCCCTTATAATAATATAGTATAAATCCGGCTACTCCCAGCCGGAGTATTTCATAGATTGTGGAGTAAACGGATTTACTCATTAGCTCAGTGTAACTATAAACGCTGATAAAAATAAATAAACCATAGGCGAAAATTCCGGGGGTACCAATATCACTGATATTTGCAAAGAAAAGCATTAGAAAAACAGCGGTAATGCCAAGTTGAAACAAAGACCACTCCGGAAGGAAAGGGGGATTGCTTTGCCCGTATTTTTCAAAAGAATATACGTTCGTTATTTTACTGACAGGAAAACGGGAGCTTACATCTTCAGGTCTCCAGCCTGTAGGCATAAACCATATTCTGAACTTATCTCCTATATTCCGGGTATAATAAGCGTCTTTCATCATCAAAAAAAGATGCTGAAAATTGATTTTTACCGGATTCCAGGTGTGTGCCGGCACGCTGATTCCGTACACCGGCTTTACATCGGGGAGTTCTTCCTGAAAAGTGCCAAACAACTTATCCCAGATGATGAAAATCTGGCCGTGATTTTTATCAATATATTCAGGATTCAGTGCGTGATGTACCCGGTGATGCGAAGGCGTTACGATAATTTTTTCGAGAAAACCCATTTTCCCGATATGTCTTGTATGATACCAGAATTGGGCAAAAAGATGAATGGGGAGCGTAATTGAAATTACTTCGGGCGAAACTCCTGTGATAGCCGCCGGAATCAGCATAAAAGTAAAAAGCTGGACAAAAACAGAAACACTCTGTCTTAATGCACAGGCAAGATTAAATTCTTCGCTGCTGTGATGAATCGCATGCTTATTCCAGAAAAAGTTAATCTGATGTGACCACCGGTGTATCCAGTATCCATAGAAATCAATGACGATAAAAGCGATACAATAGCTCAGCACGCCCGAATGCAGTTGAGTTACAGCAAAATGTTCTGCCATCCAGCGATAGGAAATAAGCGTTATGCTTAATCCCAAAACATCTTTCGTAACGTTTGTAAGCCCGGAACTCAGACTGGAAACGGAATCCATTAGAGGCGCTGTATCCTCTTTTTTGAAATACCCGTACACTTTTTCCAGTATTACCATTAGCGTAAATACCGGCATTGCAATCAATAATATTTTTCCGTAGTTCTCCATTTTTACAAAAAAAACGTTCTTTGCTACCCGTAATTTTCAGGCAGCTTTGCAGCAATGAATAGCAAAAAAAGAAAAATCAATATTATTTCCAGCTAAAAATAGCTATTCTTTAATGATTTTATGGACAAAAGCACCCTGTTCTGTTTCTGCCCGAAGCAGGTAAATACCCGAAGGCAGCGATTCTATAGAAATCGTATGATACTTTTGGGAGGTATTCCAGTTTTCTTCCTTTATCAGCCTTCCGTTCATATCGGAGAGGGAGAGTTTCACCGGGCTTAAATCCGGAATATCCTGAGCCGTCAGATACATCACTGTTCTGGCTGGATTAGGAAATACCAGTAATTTCCCTTTCATCCCCTGCGTTACCGGCGTAGCCAAAAGAGTGCTGTCGAGAATGATATTTTCGTCACCTGCCTGATAATCGGTATAGGTGATAAAGGTAACCATCA
The DNA here is from genome assembly GCA_019695295.1 of Bacteroidia bacterium. Lineage (GTDB taxonomy): Bacteria > Bacteroidota > Bacteroidia > J057 > J057 > JAAFHL01. The sequence continues at coordinate 21,420 of JAIBAH010000077.1, forward strand.
TTTCTTCGGTCGTATTCTCCCCTGCGCTTACATCCTGAGGAGGAAAATTGGGGTTGTCCGGATTGTTGGAGGTATTGTCATAAGACGCCTCTCCAAAAAAAGTAGAATTGCCTTCTATCTTCAAAAGTCGCTGATATGTATAATATCCCTGCCAGTGAAAATCCCATTTCGGAATATCTATCAGCGGAATCGTGTCGTTGTTTTTATAGTTATAGGACTTACGCAAAATTAAACTTTGGATATTTCAAAGCCATTGAAATAGCATAATCTAAAATAGAATGTTTGATTTCGTACACCGTTTTTTTTAGTTGGTACGCATAGTTTTTCAGACAGTT
>JAIBAH010000078.1 GCA_019695295.1 Bacteroidia bacterium
AAAGAAATTCCGAGGCTTAAGCTGACGCAGCCTCAGAATCCCTTTTTTTCGATCACCGTTTAGAATTGACTGTATTTTCAAGTTTAATTTTAGCTGTTTGGCTGTCCAAAGATTGGGGTACACCTCACAGTAACCACTACAATTCTGGTGGATATAATAATATCCAATCAACGATTATATTGAATTTGCCTGAAAGTAAAGACATTTATTATATTATACACACTCCTGACGAAATCGATTTACTAGGAGAGTTTAATATACCGTTTGTATATTATTCAATAGTTGATATGAGTAAAAATGGGGGGCTGGGAAAAGTAACTCGAAAGAACCAAGTCCTTATTAGCGACACGATGGGAAGCACAAATGTTATTTCATGTCGCCATGCTAATGGACGGGATTGGTGGTTGTTGTTTAAGGAGAAAGCTCATCATCGTTTTTATAGGGTACTTTTGAGCCCAAAAGGGATTGAGACTCTCCCGCAAAAGATAGACTTTGGAGGGGATAGAATGGATTTATGGTGTCAATCGGTATTTAGTCCTGATGGCAAAACATTTATACAAGGAGGCTTGGAGTCGGGTACAATGCAATCCCCTTTCCATCTCCACAAGTACGACTTTGACCGATGTACGGGTATGTTGTCCAACTACTGGCATGTTCAGGACAATGAGCCCTGGCTTTACACGGGTTGTGCTGTATCACCTAACAGCAAATACCTCTACTACTCTTCCCATGCCGATAAGGTTTATCAATTAGATTTGCAAGCGAATGATATAATGGCAAGTAGGCAGTTGGTGGCAGTAATGGATACGGCTTATGTGGATAGTGTGGCGCAGATATATGGCTCGGCAGGTTTCTCTACCATGCAGCTCGGTCCCGATGATAAAATATACGTAAATGCAGCAAGTCGTAGTCTTCATATTATAGACCAACCCGATTCAGCAGGGATTGCTTGCAATGTAATCCGACAAGGTATAGCATTACCTGCTATCAATCAACTTTGGTGTATCCCCAACTTCCCTTATTTCCGCCTCGGGGCGGAGGTGGGTACTCTCTGTGATAGCCTTACTACGGTGAGTATCGCGCCGGAATTTCCCGATATTCTGGCAAGGGTCTATCCCAATCCTGCCCGCTCATCCATCACTATTACCTTACATACAACCGACAATGCGCAGTTTTACCTACAGGATATTCAGGGTAAGGAAGTACTTCAGGCTTCTGTTCGGGGAAATCAACAAATTTCTGTTGTACATCTGCCGGAAGGTTTGTATTTTTACAAAATAGCAATTAATAATAAATACGAATATGGGAAATTGTGGATTGTACGGTAGTTGTTTATTGCTGTGTATTACAGTCACCGGCTTAGGTGCAAATACAACTAATGGCGGTTTTCTGTCCCTGAAATAAGAGTGAGTATAACTCATGCAATCTGATTATAAAGTTTTAAATATTAAACTAAATGTCATTCTCCAATTTTAAAGAAGATTACGCTTCCATGATATTGCCTCTTATTGGGGCTATTATTATAGGTTGGATGATTGTATCGAGTCATCAGTCAAACGAAAAACACGAACACATCATACGGGACTCTATTATTCAGAGTAAGATAATAAATTGGAGAGAAGATAAAAGTTATATGGTCATTGAAACAAGGAAGTATAAAATTGTAATTCGCCCTATTCCGGCATACAAAACTACCCCTCCCCTTGAATCTATACTTGAACCCGGCGATTCTATCAACAAACTGCCTAAAGCCGATACTTTTTATTTTTACAAACCCGATGGTCAGGAGTATATGTATTTTGATGATTACTCTGTAGGTAAATATGGTATCAAACGGAACGGAAGATATATTTATGAAGTGGAAAGTCAATAAACAGACAGTAATTCCTCCCTTGAATCCTTCCCTGACAGCATAAAACCCACGCAAACCCAATCCCTGTATTTGTAAAAATAAAAATCAAAAAATTTGTTTTGTTTAATAATATTATTATTTTTGCATAAATTCCTGTTTTAAGAATAAGTCCAATCACCTCAACTTCAAGTTTTTATAAAAAATGACATCAGGGAAGTATTTTTATATCATTGTTTTCTTGTGTACTTTCATTTCCCTTTCCGGTCAGGACTGCGGAAATAATTTTGATTGCTGGCGAAACAAAGGCATCGTTTTCTATGAACAAAAAGATTTTGAATCTGCGATTTCTTCTTTCAAGCTCGCAAGAACCTGCCCGAATATGCCTCCCCTGAATGATATTCGTCAGTGGATGGATAAAATCCGGAATGCGCAGGCTTCTTTCGGTGAAAATCCTTCTTCCGAAATCGTAAACGTTCGCGGACTCCGGTTGCCCTCAGCCGATGAGAGTAATTCCCGGTGGATTGAGAAAGGCAAAGAACTCTATATCAAGGGAGAATATCAGCGGGCTTTGGATTGTTTTTACAAATCCGTGAATTCCACTAACGGCAAAGAAATAAACGAATGGCTCGAAAGAGCAACGTATGGAAAAGCCGCCGGGGAGTTGTTTAATAACGGGCTTCTGGATAGCGCAAAATATATGTACATCAAAGTAAAAACGCCTTTTGAAGATGACTTTGCAGAAAACCGCCTCACGGAAATTGAACATATATGGAGGGTTTGGGCACCCCTTAGAACCTACAAACCCGATACCCTGAATCTGACAGAACTGGACCTGACCGGCTTGCCTGCTGAAATAGGACAACAAACTCAACTGAAAGCCTTAGACCTGAGTCATAATCAGTTAAGGAGCCTGCCCACCAAAATGCTCCGGCTTTATAATTTACAGACTCTGAAACTCAATCAGAATCATTTCTCTGAAATTCCGGCTTCCGTTATGCTGATTACGGGTCTGAATACGCTGGAAATGAGCGATAATCGCCTGACTTCCATTCCGGTTTCTCTCTATTCTCTCAAAAAATTAAAAAGTCTGGATTTTTCCAACAATCAGATTCAGAATATACCATCAGGAATTCAGCGGCTGGGTTTACTGGAGGAATTGTATCTGAACAAAAATCAGCTGAGTGTCCTGCCTTCCGAAATAAGTCAGTTAAAGTCCCTCCAATCGCTTTCTTTCTCCCAGAATCAGATTCATGAACTACCGGCAGGTTTCAGTCAGCTCAGAATGCTGGAAGAACTGGACTGGAGTGATAACGGATATATTAAACTTCTTCCGGAAGATTTTGGGAACCTGACGCAATTAAAAGAAATTGATTTCAGTAATAATTCATTGCTTTCTCCTTTGCCGGAATCGTTTGGAAAACTCCTTCATCTGGAGAACATCCGGATGAGTAATTGTAATCTGTCCGCACTTCCCGCTTCTTTTGGGGAACTTACCTCCCTGAAAAGCATAGACCTTGAAGGAAATCTGCTTTCTGTTTTGCCGGAGAATATCGGTCAGATAAAATCCCTGCAGATTCTGGATTTGAGTGATAATCATCTGCATATGCTTCCCGCTTCTGTCGGAAAACTCTCCGGGCTTCAGGAACTCAACCTGAGCAATAATATGCTGCTGAAATCCCTGCCCGCTGAAATTGCAAACTGCAAACAACTCAGGGAACTGGATTTAAGACATACCGGAATTCCTGAATCCCTGGTAAAAAAATACGGGGAAATGCTGCCGGAAGGCTGCGAGATTCTGCGTTGATTCGGGTCGTAGAAATTCCTTTCAAAAAACCCCTTTTTTCATTCCCTTTTCTTTCTGTATTTTATTCCATTTTATAATTCTGTATTTTTGCAAAAAATTTACATCAGGGTATGGATTATAAACAATGGGCTTTATCGGTTTTTCAGATTGAATCACAGGCAATCCTCAGTCTGGGAGAGAACCTGACGGAAGATTTTTCCCACGCAGTGAATGCGATTCATCAGACATCGGGTAAAGTAATCGTTATGGGGGTAGGAAAATCCGGAATTATGGGCCGAAAAATAGCAGGCACTCTGGCAAGCACCGGTACGCCTGCTATTTTTATCCACCCCACCGACGCAATTCACGGAGACCTTGGCATGATTCAAACAGGGGATATTATTCTTGCGGTTTCCTATTCCGGAGAAACAGAAGAAATCCTCAGACTCATTCCTTTTTTTCTGAACAAAAAACATTTGCTGCTCTCTGTTACGGGCAATCCTCTCTCTACGCTGGCAAAACAAAGTCAGTATCATCTCAATGTAAAAGTAGAAAAAGAAGCCTGTCCGCTGGAACTTGCGCCTACCTCTTCCGCTACTGCTACCCTCGTTATGGGAGACGCACTTGCTGTTGCACTTATGAACCTCCGGAATTTTTCTCCGGAGCACTTTGCGGTATTTCATCCGGGCGGAAGTCTCGGAAAACGGCTGATTACCACCGTAGAATCGGTGATGATTAAAGAAAATCTTCCTGTCATTACAGCGGAATCTTCCATGAAATCCCTGATAGAAACAATGACAAAAGGGAAACTCGGTATTGCAATCGTCGTAAACGATACGAATCACTCAATCATTACCGGAATTGTCACTGACGGGGATCTGAGGCGGGCAATGGACAAATATGAAAGTACTTTTTTCCGGTTAACGGTAGGAGAGATTATGACGTCTTCCCCTAAGATGATTTCCCCTCAGACCAAAATGGCAGAAGCAGAAATTTTGATGACGGATTACAAAATATCGGCTTTACTCGTTGCCGAAAATCAGCGTTTGATGGGAGTGGTGCAGGTTTATCAGGTAAATATTTAATTGGCGGGAAAGCTTTTCATGGTAAACCGCTGAATATTTCATTTTATTTAGTATTTTTGTAGCTTCAATTTATTTCTATTTAATCTAAAAAATGTTTCAAAAATACACTGTTTACCAATTCTCTGCTTTAATTCTGATAAGCGGGCTTTTGTTTTCCTCCTCTCTTTTCGGACAGACCACAGAAAACATCAAGGTAATGACCTATAATCTCCTTCAGTACGGCGTTACCTCGGGGCCGGGATGTACCCCGGCTACTGTTGCCAGTAAAAACACCTGGCTTCAGCTGATTACCTCCTATTATCAGCCTGATTTATTTGCGGTGAATGAATTACGGTGGAATACCAATCACGCTTATGCCCTGAATATCAAGTCCAATGCCCTTACCTACAATCCGGCCATGCAAATCACGGACGCTTCCAATAATGCAGGCTCAGAAATCGCCAATATGCTGTTTTATAATTCCGCCAAATTCGGGTACCTGAATCATACTGCGATTACCGGAAACGTAAGAGACATTGATATTTATAAATTGTATCACAAAAACTCCACTTCCTCCGGAGACAGCACCCTTCTTTGGGTAATGGTTGCCCATCTCAAAGCCGGAAATACCGCCGCTGACGCAGCAGACAGAGGAGATGCCGCCGCCGATGTCATGAGTTGGTTGTCCACTCATACCGAAGTAACCAATTGTATTATAATGGGGGATTTCAATCTGTACAGCAGCAATGAAGCCGCTTATGTTGCCCTGACCAATCCTTCTCATCCCAAACGTTTTTATGACCCTTCCGGCGTTACTACCGGCTGGAGTGGTGCCAGTTTTGCAGCCGTTCATACTCAGTGCCCTACTACTTCTCAGACTTTCTGCGCTTCCGGGGGAGGCATGGATGACCGTTTTGATTTTATTCTGGCCGGACATTCTATCATGAATCATACGCAGAAAATCGCCTTTAAAACCGGAAGTTATAAAGCCTTCGGGAATGACGGCACTTCCTACAATACGGACCTGAATTGTACCAATGCACTTCCCTCTACGGTTTGCAGTGCGGTAAAGCAGATTTCTGACCATATTCCGGTCGTGATGGAACTTCAGATTGATGTTACTACCGGTATTCATCAGGCTTCTTTAGAAAAGGAATTAACGATTACGCCTCAGGGAAATCCGTTCAGGGAAACGCTTTCGCTCGGACTTCATTTTAATGAAAATGCACAAAGTCAGTATTTTTTACAGATTCTTAATCCGCTGGGAGAAATTATGGAAACCCGCTCTCTTGTGGTAAAAGAGCCGTTTCTTTCCCTTGAAATGGATACTCAAAACTGGGCTGAAGGATTGTATTTCATTCAGATATCCGATGCAAAAGGGAGGAGTATTGCTGAAAAGTGTATGAAGTGGTAATTTTTTTCTTCTAAATCCTTCCATTTCAGGTTACTTTTTCGCTGAGCCCCTCATTAATTATCAGAATCACAAATGTAAATCATCTGAAAAAATGAAAAATCCGGTTTTAATATTCTTCTTCTTTCTTTTAACTTTTCCGCTTGCCCTGATTGCTCAGCCTGAAGGGGACGGGAAATGCATGGCAGGCGATTGCGACAGCGGAAGCGGTATTTTACAGCTCTCCAACGGCGATGTGTATGAGGGCGAATTCAAAAATGGTCAGCAGCACGGCAAAGGAAAATATACTTATATCAACGGAGCCGAGTATAAAGGAATGTGGGCAAAAGGAAAACAGCACGGAAAAGGAAGTTACCGGTATGAAAACGGGGATATCCTTGACGGGCAATTCTGGGAAGGAAAACCCCTCGGAAGGGTAACGGTAAAAAAAGGAAACGGAGATATCATGGAGGGGGAATTTGAAAACGAACAACTCACGGGAGAAGGCACTCTTACAAAAGCGGACGGTACGGTTTCGAAAGGAAAATGGGTAGAGGGAAGGCTGATGAAAGAAGGTATCGCAACCGTCAAAACCGAAAACGGAACCTACGAAGGAGAAATGAAAGACAATAAAAGAGAGGGGTACGGAAAGTTTACCTATAAAACCGGGGCTGCCTACGAAGGAGAATGGAAAGAGGGAAAAAAAGAAGGGCAGGGAACAATGTCTTTTGCCAACGGGAATGTGTATGTGGGGGAATGGAAAAATGACAAAATGGAAGGCAACGGGAAATTAACCTATAAAAAGGGAAATGTGTATGAAGGAGCATTCAGCAATAATGAGGTGAACGGATTCGGAAAAATGACTTACTATAACGGAGACATTTATGAAGGAGAATGGGTGAGTTTTACCAAACAGGGTAATGGAAAATATACCTATAAAACCGGCGGCTTTTATGACGGAGAATGGAAGCAGGATGAAAAAACCGGAAACGGAATACAAATGTATGAGGACGGAACGGTATATGAAGGGACTTTTGCTTCCGGAAAAAGAGAGGGAAAAGGTCGTTTTACCGATAATGAAAATATCATTTTTGAGGGAAGTTTTCACGAAAATGAATACACCGGAAATTAATTATTTTTTATGCAAAAATACGAAATCGAAGCAATCCTTCTGAAACTGAAAACGCTCTCCGGATGGGAGTACAAAGCGGGTTTTCTCGAAAAGAATTACAAGTTCAGGGACTTTAGCGAAGCATTTGCTTTTCTTACCCGAATTGCCCTGCTGTCCGAAACACTGGGACATCATCCCGATTGGTCCGGAGTATATAATAAAGTTACCCTCCGGCTGAGGACGCATGACGCAGACGGAATTACAGATAAGGATTTTGAGTTTGCACAAAAAGCGGAGGGTTTTCTGAAATAGGGTTTGTTTCCGGAAATACATCGGCCACTCTTTTTCCGTTCAAACTCCAAAACGGCTAAACCGAACGATAATTTATACCGTTCGGTTTATTTTTTTTAAATAAGTTTGAAAACTCCGGAGAACCTTTTAATTTTGTTTTGATAATTTTTGTTTACAGTTACACCAAAACATAATAAGCTGATATTATGAAAAAACTATTTTTTCTACTTTTAATTGTACTTCATTTTGTATCCGGCTTTGCCTTAAATATCAACATCATCGAAAGTCAGTCGTTTAATCCCGGACATACGATGGATATGGAATGGTACAGTGTAGTAACCGGAATGGGGCATTCTCCTGTGATTTCCCCTCAAACGACTTTGGATAATACTGCTTTTTTTGCCAATACAGACATTCTCATCGTATCTTCCGGAGTCATTACCCTTCCCGCCAACAGAATCACTACCATTTTACAATTTATTCAGAGCGGAAAACCGGTATATCTTCAGTCGGAGTATGATTCTACTTACACCACGAATCAGGGATTTGCTTTTATTGTGAATTCTGTAGGAGGGAATTTTAGCTGGGACAATGACTTTGTGGGCGACCTGAATCCCATGAATGTACTGGGAACTTATGCGACGACAAACCTCGCTGTTCCGCCGCTTTCCTATTACTGGTATTCGGTTTCAGGAAGTGACAACAGTCAGTGCAGCCGTCTGGTCAATATTCTGGAGTATGGAGGCGGGTACCACGGTTTTCAGTATGTTCCTGCAAATGCTGCCTACGGCTCTATCATTACTACCACGGATCAGGACTGGATTAATACAGTGGTAAGTACCGATTTAATGGAAAATTTTATTACCCATCTGATTACCCCTCCCGTTATTAATTCAGGTAGTATTGCTTTAGACCTTGGAAATGATACTACAATTTGCCCCGGCTCGTCGTTTATACTCGACGCTGGCTCAGGGAATGTGCTTTATCAGTGGCAAAACAACTCCTCAGGCCCTACTTTTACGGTTACTCAGCCCGGCACTTACTGGGTAAATGTAACCAACGGGGCTTGCAGTGTATCGGATACGATTGACGTCACGCTTCAACCCGGCACACTCATAAATTCCGGATTATTCCTGGGACAGGATACTACGTTGTGTAATCCGCCTTTGCTGCTGGATGCCAATGTTCAGGGGGCACAGAGTTTTCTGTGGAGTACCGGTGCCACTACGCCTGTGCTTGCTGTGTCCGGTAACGGAACCTATTCTGTTCAGGTTAATTTCCCCAATTGTACTTTTGACAGGGATACCATAGCAGTGAGTTTTAATGGCTCCAATGTGCCTCTGGTAGATGATACGGAAATCTGCAAAAAAGGAAGCGTAACGTTACAGGCTCCGCCGGGCTACAATTCCTATTTATGGAGTGACGGAAGTACGGGTACTACTTTTACGACTGCAACGCCGGGAATGTACGCATTAACCGTCACACTCGCCAATGGATGTGTTTATACGGACAGTGTGGAAGTCGTTTATCTACCCTACGGAATTCCGGCACCGGGCATGTCCTGGACTCCAATGTCTGTTCAGGGAAATGTATATATCAATCAGTTTAACAGTATTTCCTCCGGTTTCAATATGAGTTATCTCTGGGACTTTGGGAATGGCATCACAAGCACTATGCAAAATCCCATCATTACGCTGAGTTGCGGGGTGAGTTATCCGGTAATGCTGGTAGTGTACAATGAATGCGGAGGAGATACAACGTATCAGACGGTGTTGAATAATTGCACTACGGATATCTCCGGAAGTGGCTCACTCAATGCAGAGGTATCGGTTTATCCTCAGCCCGCAAGCGAATCCCTTACTATCCGGTATCGTACGGAACTTTTTTCTGAGGTAAACATTAACCTCTATAATCTCCCCGGCCAAATCGTAAAATCCTGGAAAATGCAGGCTGCCGATACTGAAAATTTGTTTACCTTGAATCTCAATGGGGTTACGGGAGGGGTTTATTCTCTCGTCCTTATCTCCAATCAGAAACAATGGGTTATACCGGTGATGATACGATAAGATTCAGCCTCTTCCACTCCGTACATTTCTGTCTGAGACTGAAATGAATAAATGGTAAAACAGTTTGCAACTTTTTTGCGCCCGGAAGTTACAAAGGAATGGCTACAAAATAAGTTAATAAAGTTGCCCATTCCTTTTGGAATCCATATACCTGATGCTGATATACTTAGCCTGTATAGATTCCAAAGGAATGGTATATTTACTTTTTTCTCGTTCCAAACTTCCGCTCATTTATCCTTTTAAGTTACGCTTTGCTAAAACTTAATAGAACGGGAGAGATACATGCACATACATACGCAGGCCTAAACGCCTGCGTTCTATATAAGCGGATCGCATCCAAAGAGTAGGCGTTCACGCCTGCGACCAGATGATTATGCGATTGGGGTAAAATTTACCGAAAAAACATCCCGTATTCGATGATTTACCTTAGTACCAAAGTAGTATTGAATGAACCCATAATCAACTCAGCTTTATTGTCGCATTCTCCGTTTCCGTAATGGATTTCCCTTACGAGCGTGGAGCCGGTCGGGAGTAGTTCGAGTACGCCGGAGACGATTCTGTATTCGCAGCTGTTTCGGATTTCGAGCGGGGTGGTAATCGTTGCGGTAAAGGAAACATCGTTGGAGGCAGTTCCGGATGCATTGCCGGTTACGAGGTAACGGTAGGTAGTCGGGTCGGGGTTTCCGAATCCTTCTATCCATTCTACTGTACGGTTGCATGACCAGCGGATGGTATGATTGTCTGTATCTGTCATCATTGCATTATCCATGACGGTATGATATACCCGGTTGCCGTTTGTATTCAGCCCCTCGTATGTGATGGTTTGGGTGAAATCAAAGGTATATTTTGTACCACTTACAGCAGTAACTGAATAGTTTTCGGGGGTTATCGTTACGCTTGTTCCCGACTGATTCCATTTTCCGGAGAAAATACCGGTGAGTTTCCCTTCTCTTTTTCTTCCGTCAAGACAAAAGCAGCCTGTACCGAAATCAATCGTGAGGGTATAGGTACCGTTCTGATTGTCCACTACGGAGGTGCTTGCGCAATCACAGAAATAAGAGGCTGTACCTTCGGTTTTATTCAGGATTCCGCTGTTGGAGGCTTCAGCGTCAAATGCCTGTGTAATCGCGTCAAATTCGTTCTGTGAAAAGGAGTGATCTTTGGAAGAGTCGGTTTCTTTGTCGTCAGGCTCTGTGGTAACCGGCCCGCAGGCTGTAGCCAATCCAAAAATAATCACGGAGAAAAGAAAGGAGTAAAAGGAATAATTTTTCATTTTTTTATCGTTATTATGGTTAAATGCTTATACAGGAAAACGATTTTCCGCTCTATTCTGTTGCATGAGTGTGTAAAACTATTGAATAAGGGTGTATTTTTGATAAAATTATTTTTCGACTGCCGTTTCAGGTGTTTTCCACCTGAAACAGCGGAAGGCGTGAAATGAGCTACAAGCAGGTGAAAAACACCTGCCTGGGCGTAGAAAACACCTGCCTGGGCGTGCGGGCGTGCACAGGCGTAAAAAAAGAGGCTGATCCTTTTCGGTCAGCCTCCATTTTATTGCTTTAGCGGATTTATACTTTGGATAATTCGTTTTTCAGGAAATCAATGACTTTTACCGGCATCGGGTCTTCGTTGTTTTCCAGTGCGAGGTAATAGGATACCCAATCGCCGAAGTGAAGGAGATAAAACAATTGTGCGAGGTAACCGCGGCCTTTGGCTTTTACGGTGTGTACATGCGGGGTATGTTCTTTGATAATCTGCTTGTTGAGTTTCATCCGAATGCTCACTCTCGGATGATCGTAGCTGCTTTCGAGAAAGGTTGCGTGGGTGTATTGCATCAATTCTGCGGGTTGTTTCCAGCCAACGAGTTCGTTGTGATTCATTTCCGGTACGATATGATGAGAAACGAGTTGCTTGGAGTTTTCTTCTATCTGTTGTCTCCAGCGGATTCCGTTGGCTTCCATTTTTCCGGAGGAGTAAACAAAAAGGAATTTCCCTTTCATGGTTTTGGCGAGTTTCAACGCTTTTTCGTGGTCGTTGAAGTCGGTCAGGGTTTTTACCGCTACGCCTAAGTCTTTGCGGTAGTCGGGTATCAGTTTATAAGCATGAAGTACCCTCAACTGCTGTACTACTGCAAGTCCTGCCGCAGCACGGGGGGGATATCCTCCGGGAATGACAATCAGGTTTTTGCCTTTTTCTTCTGCCCATTTCTTCAACGTTCCTCCGGAGGTAATGCAAACGATTTCTGCCCCCTGTGCTTCTGCCATTTGAAAGGCGGAAAGGGTTTCTTCTGTATTTCCGGAGTAGGAACAAGCCAAGAGCAAGGTGTTTTTCCCTACGTATTTGGGGATGTCGTATTCTCTGCTGATAAAAAACGGTACGCGGGCTTTCCCGGCTATATAGGCTTTCACAATCTCTCCCCCAAATGCGGAGCCACCCAATCCGGTAACGACGATATTCCGGATTGTTTTTTTAGAAGGGGTAATTTTAGCATTGTCTGCAATTTCTATTGCTGTAGCCAATTGTGATGTAAAGGATTCGATGAATTGTTTCATAATGCTTTTACTCTGTTTATACTGTAATTGTGCGCAAAGTAAAGGAATAATGTTGAATTATCAAAGTTTCTTGTGTACAATGAATGAGTAAAAAACAAGTTGAGACTGTTCAAAAAAGTGTGTCAAATGGAAAAAAGACATAACCAACTACTGATATTTACCTCAAAACCCGTGCTTATTTTTATCCCAATTTTACGCTCATAAAACTTTGAAAAACCCAGTTCTTTGCTTTTTGATACCACTAATTCACTCAATTCGTTTTCAGCATGCTCTAAACAAACGTCACAAATTCTATTGTAAAGCGTTAATACAACTTCCATTAACTTGGTTTCAACTTTTAACAAGCTCCCTGATAAGAGCGCATCACTATAAATATTTGCGCAAACATTTTCTAAATTATCAATTTCTTTTTGTACTTTTGTGAACGAGAGGATTGAAGTCATAGTGTCTTTTGTTTCGAAACCCAAATATACTAACTTTTTTCATCTCACTTTTTACTTTTTTAGGTAACAGTATTCCAAGTGCCCCTGTTGAGTGGGTTTTTTTTTAGTCATAAAGTATAGAAGATGAAAAGATTAAGGTCTTATTTTAATTTGATGGAAGGTGAACAAAATAAAGAGAAAACCTTGCAGGAGGTGGCGAGTGATGTTGTTTTTAAAGGGGCAAATTTGTGGATTTTGGCTTGTGCTATTATGATTGCTTCGATTGGCTTGAATGTGAATTCGACTGCGGTTATTATTGGCGCTATGCTCATTTCACCTTTGATGAGTCCTATTATTGGGGCTGGATTTGCTTTAGGTACATACGATTTTTCATTACTTAAGAAAGCACTAATAAATCTAATGGTGGCAACGGTTGTGAGTCTATTGGTTTCAACTGTTTATTTTTTTATTAGTCCTTTTAAGGATGTTCAATCTGAGTTGTTGGCAAGGACAACGCCTACTATTTATGATGTTTTAATTGCTTTTTTTGGGGGCTTGGTGGGTGTAATAGCGATTACAAGGGTAAAAAAAGGTAATCCTATTCCAGGGGTTGCGATTGCTACTGCGCTTATGCCTCCGCTTTGTACGGCGGGGTTTGGGTTAGCAATTGGTAATTTCCCGTATTTTTTTGGCGCATTTTATTTGTATTGTATTAATTGTGTGTTTATTTGTATTGCCACTTTCTTGATAGTTAAGTTAATGAATTATCCATCCAAATCACAAGTAGATGAGAGGCGGCAAAAGCAAGTGCGTAATTTAATCACGCTATTAATTATTTTAATGTTAATACCCAGTAGTTATTTAGCTTATACTTTGTTTCGGGAACAACAGTTTAAAAAAAATACGGATTATTTTATTGAAAAAGAATTTAATGAAAAAGGATATACCTTAGTTTATAAGAGGGTGGCTTATAAAGAAAACCCAAAAAGGATAGAGCTTGCTTTTCTCTCCAAGCGGTTTAAGTCAGAGGAAATAACCACCTTGAATGCTAAACTTGCCGACTATAATTTAAATAATACTAAGCTTGTTTTTCGGCAAGATACAACTGATAGGTATTTGAGTTTGAAAGGAGAGTTGCTAAATGAATTAGGGGTGAAATCTAAGGTCGTGAATCAGAAAGATATACTTATATCGCAATTGGAGGGGGAAATTGCTAAAAACACCTTTGATAATAAACAAATATTATTAGAAGTAAATACAATTTTTGATAGTATAAAATCTTTAAGTATTGCTAATCATGGGTTTAACTATATGAATGATAGTTCGCAGGCGGTAACTATTGTAGTGTATGATAGGTCGAAAGCACTTTCAAAGGAAGAAAATGAAAGGTTGGAACAGTGGTTGAAAAAACGATTGAATTTGGCTCAAGTAGAAGTATATAAACGTAATAAATTCTAAAGTAATGAGTACATATATCTTATTGACAATCATTATTAGCTTATCGGGCGGTTTTGCTTATATAAATCATAGGTTTCTGAAAATGCCTTTTGCAATTGGACTGTTTTTATTGACCAGTGTTTTTTCATTGGTCATTTTAAGTAGTAAGTATTGGGCTTATCCTTATTTTAGTGAGATAAAGCACACAGTGGAGCATGTGAATTTGAGTAAGTATATACTAGAAATCATGTTGGGTTTTCTGCTCTTTGCCGGCTCGTTGCATGTGGAATGGAGTAGTATAAAGCAGTATTTAAAGGGTATAGCTTTGTTTGCTTTATTAGGTGTAGTTGCTTCTACTTTTTTAATAGGTTCATTATTTTGGCTGACCAGTTATGCTTTTGGTTTGGAGGTAGATTTTATTTATTGCTTGTTGTTTGGGGCACTCATTTCGCCAACAGACCCTATTGCTGTTTTAGGCATATTGACTAAGGCTAATGTGCCTAAACAAATAGAATCCACGATAGTAGGAGAGTCTTTATTTAATGATGGGATAGGAGTAGTAGTTTTTATTGCCTTGCTTGAGGTCTTAAATACAGGAGGAACACATTTTAGTTTTGGCAATTTTACGATATTGTTTTTACAAGAAAGTATAGGGGGCTTGGTGTTTGGATTATTATTGGGGTATTTGCTGCATAAATTATTAAGTACAATAGATAATTATGAAACGGAAATCATTTTAACAATTGCTTTTGTAATGCTGGGGTATCAACTTTGTATTTGGCTACATCTTTCGGGAGCATTGGCAATGGTAATCATGGGCTTATTTGTGGGCAATTATAAACATGATACAGCAATGAGCGATATTACAACGGACTATATTGATAAATTCTGGGAGCTAATTGATGTGATTTTTAATGCGATATTGTTTATACTTATTGCTTTTGTACTCCTGATTATAGAAATAAAAGGGACTTATATTATAATGGGGCTAATCTCGGTGGCACTTGTTTTAATTTCAAGATGGATAATTGTTTTTATATTGAAATTAGGTTTTCCTAAAACAATTAACCTTAATACTAAAGAGGCAAATTTAGTGGTTTGGTGTGGCTTAAGAGGGGGATTGTCTATAGCACTAGTAATGACACTACCTGATGGTAAGAGTAAAGATATATTGATGGTGGTTACATATATGTGTGTTGTTTTTAGTATGTTGATTCAGGGGTTATCGATAGAAGGTTTTGCTAAAAAAATTAGAGAATAGAAAAATGCAGGCAAAGTTGGGGAGAAACTTTATACTGCTAAAATTAGTTATGGTTCAATATATATCTTTCCCCTAATACAATTTCTGTTACTTTTTATGATGAAAATATGACAATACCACTAATTATTACTATTTGTATTCTGCTGCTAATAGCTTATGTCTTTGATGTAAGTGCTTCAAAAACCAAAATCCCCTCTATTATCTTATTATTATTATTAGGGTTTGGATTAAAACAAATTATTGATTTATTATCTATAGAGATACCAGATTTAGTGTCATTATTGCCTTTATTGGGAACAGTGGGGTTAATATTGATTGTATTGGAGGGGTCATTGGAACTAGACTTGAATAAAGAAAAACTAAAACCGATAGGAATTTCTTCTTTGTTAGCCTTATTGCCAATGCTGTTAATGGGTATTATACTGGCTTATAGTTTTCAATATTTTGAAAATGTAAGTTTGAAACTTGCCCTAGCTAATGCAATTCCGCTTTGTATCATCAGTAGTGCAATTGCTATCCCTAGTGCTAGAAATCTATCTCCTCATACTCGAGAATTTGTGACTTATGAAAGTAGCTTGTCTGATATATTTGGTGTCATTTTTTTTAATTTCATTACCCTAAATGATGCAATTGAGACAAAGTCTGTTGTTTCTTTTATTGGTGAAATGTTTATCATATTATTCGTTTCTATTCTTGCTACAGGTATTTTGGCTTATCTTATCTCTCATATTAAACATCACATTAAATTTGCTCCCATTATCTTATTAATTGTATTGATTTACGCTATTTCAAAGCTTTTTCATTTGCCTGGTCTTATTTTTATCCTCATATTTGGTTTGGCTTTACAAAATTTAGAATTATTTAAAGGTTATTCTATTATCCAAAAGCTGAAACCCGAAATTTTAGAAACAGAAGTCCGTAAGTTTGCAGAAATAACCTCAGAATTTGCTTTCCTTATTAGAGCCTTATTCTTTCTCCTTTTTGGATTTCTTATTAAATTTGAAGATATATGCAATTTAAGTACCCTTCCCTGGGCTTTTGGAATTGTAGCACTCATTTTTATGCTCAGGGCTATTTTTCTTAAATTCCTAAAACTTCCGCTAAGTCCTTTATTATACATTGCCCCAAGAGGACTTATTACTATACTACTATTTTTGACAATCCCTATTGAGCAGAAAATTCCATTAGTAAATAATGCTTTGCTCATACAAGTAATTCTACTTTGTTCTATCATCATGATGATAGGTCTAATGAAACCAAATTCAATAAAAGAACCTCATCCATTAACTTTAATGACTGATAATGAAGATAATTAATGTTTCTTATCGTTTACCTATTTCTTTACAGAAAGAAAATGGGAAAGTACATGTTTCCAATACAGCCGGAGGGCTATCCTCTGCAATTTTGTCATATATTGAAAAGGCTAATTGTGAACTTGTTTGGACAGGAGTAGCTAATTTTGAGCCTAATTTATGGCATGAAATAAAAGATAAGTCGAGAGTAGGCTATGAATTAGCGCCCATTTTCTTAGGCAAACAATTAGATAAGCATTTCTATCAAGGCTTTTCTAATGCAGTGATTTATCCTTTGTTTACCTATTTTCCGTCATTTGTGGAATATAAGGAGGAATATTTGACAGCATATAAAACTGCTAATAAACTGATGGCAGAGAAAGTCATTTCTCTTTATAAAAAAGGAGATATTATATGGATACATGATTATCATTTTATTCCATTAGCAGGTCTCCTTAGAAAAGAAATTGGCGATGCAAAAATTATGTTTTTCTTGCATATTCCTTTCCCCAATTATGAACTAATAAAACTATTGCCCCAAGAAACGCAACAATATTTATTCACAAATCTTTTAGCGGCTGATATTGTTGGCTTTCATACTTGGGAATATGCTTTACATTTTATAGAGACAAGCGAAAAGGTGTTAGGAGTTACCCAACAAGGCTTTTCCATTTATCATAAAAATCGGAAGGTAGATGTCGGGGTTTATCCTATTAGCATAGATTTTGAGAAATTCTATCAAGCTTATGATTTACCCGATACTAAAATTACAAGAGAGGAGATATTGAGTAATTATGGGTTTAAAAAAATCATTTTTTCGGTAGATAGACTAGATTATACAAAAGGAGTAGTATATAGGTTAAATGCCTACGAGCAATTTTTAGAAAAGTATCCTAAATGGCAAAACAAAGTAGTCTTCATATTGGTCATCGTCCCTTCAAGAGAAGAAATTAGTAAGTATGCTGAAAGAAAAACCATGATAGAGTTAGCCATAAGTCGAATAAATGGTAAATTAGGGAATTACAATTGGACACCTATCATATTTCAATATAAATCTCTTAGTCATAGTGAATTGATAGCACTTTATACCGCATGTAATTTAATTCTTATATCTCCCGTAAGAGACGGAATGAATTTAGTAGCTAAAGAATTTGTAGCAAGTCGAAAAGATAAACAAGGGGTACTTTTATTGAGCGAATTGACAGGTGCATCGAGAGAATTGCATGATGCAATCATTTTTCATCCTTTAGATATTCATCAAATTGCAACAAGTATTGAAAAGGGATTAACCATGAAGCCTATGGAACAAAAAACTCGAATGGAGAGTATGCAAAAATATTTAGCTAGAAATACGGTATTTAATTGGGCTACAAAGATTATAGATGAAATTAAGGGCTATGAAAATACTAATAGTATTCCCTTAGATTGGGATAAAAGGATTCAAGTATTACATCAATTTTCAAAGGCAAAGAAAAGACTTTTCTTATTGGATTATGACGGTACATTAGCTCCATTTAACAGCAATTTAGACTTAGCCATCCCCTCTAAAGAAATAATAGCTATTTTAAAAGCATTGATTAATAACCCAAAAAATGAAATATGGATTATAAGTGGTAGGGATAAGATTTTTTTGGAAAAGCATTTTGGTAATCTGGGTGTTAATTTAGTTGCAGAGCATGGTGCAGAAATAAAAAAAGGGGAGTGGAAAACTACGATATTGGAAGAAGATGGAGTATGGATGAATGACATAGAACGCATCTTTCAAGAATATGTAGAATTACATAATGATACCTTTATAGAAAAAAAACGTTTTGGAATAGCATGGCATTATCGAAAATTGGGCGAAGAAAAGGGCATTTGTTCCTCTCGAGAATTGGTATCCATTCTAAAAAAGTATCTTTATAATAAAAAACTTATATTAATGGATGGCAATAAAACCATTGAAGTAAAGCATCATTTAGCAAATAAAGGCGACATTTGTAAAACGCATATCATTAAAGAGGACATTGATTTTATCCTTGCAATAGGAGATGCAAAAACAGATGAGGACATGTTTGCTTTATTGACCGAATCTCATCATATTACCATTAAAGTAGGAGATAGCTATAGTAAAGCTAATTATCAACTGGATAATACTGAATTAGTAAAGTCTTTTTTAAGTCAATTATCAACTGCTCATTAGAAAGCACCCCATCCAAGATTTATATAAATACGATGATTCGCCATATCTTACATAAAATGCACGTTTGGCTCGTTTTACTTCAAAAAAAAACCAGTAAAAAGAATTTCATCTTTCTATTAGCCGTTTCTTCAGGCTTATGTGCAGGGTTTGCAGCCGTTATCCTCAAAACAGCTGTACATTTTATCTTTACCCTAGCTACCGAAAATAAATATACTGATAGTAAATATATTCTATTACTATTACCTATGCTAGGAATCTTCTTAACTTACTTCATCATTAAAAGAATCTTAGGTGGAAAACTCAGCAAAGGGCTATCTCCTATTCATTTCAGCATAGCTCAAAAAAGTAGCGACATACCCTCCGAACAAACTTATGCGCAACTCATCACCAGTCCTGTAACTGTGGGGCTAGGTGGCTCAGCTGGACTAGAAGCCCCTATCGTCATCACAGGCGCAGCCCTAGGGTCTAACCTTGCCAAATACTTCCGCTTAAATTATGCCGAAAGAACACTCCTGTTAGCCTGTGGAGTAGCAGCAGGAATAGGAGCAGCCTTCAACGCTCCTATAGCGGGGGTATTGTTTACCATCGAAGTCTTAATGCTTGATATCAGTACCGCAGGATTTATCCCCCTTTTAATCGCATCGGCAAGTGGAGCTTTAATCTCCAAAATCATTTTAGACGAAGGTACTCTCTTAAGTTTCCAACAACAACAACCCTTTGATTACAGCAATGTGCCTTATTACATCATATTGGGTGGACTTGCAGGCTTAATGTCAATCTATCATGCCAAGTTATTCGTAAAAGTAGAAAAACACTTTAGCAAACTCAAAATTCACCCCTACCTACGAATGATATATGCAGGCTTAGCCCTAGCCCTCATGATATGGCTTTTCCCTACCTTATTTGGCGAAGGCTATAGCAGTATCAAAAGCCTTGCGTCTATACACCCCGAAGATGTCCTAAAAAACAGCCTCTTACAAAATGAAATTACTAACGAATGGCTATTACTGTTTTTCATACTTATTGTAATGGGAGTCAAAGCCATCGCAACAGGAATTACCCTAGGGGGCGGCGGCAATGGAGGCAACTTCGCTCCTTCCCTATTTGTAGGTTCTTACTTGGGTTTTATCTATGCAAAATTCATCAACCTAACTCACATAGGCAAAGTCCCCGAAAGCAATTTCACCCTTGTAGGCATGGCAGGCGTACTAAGCGGATTATACCACGCCCCTCTCACTGCCATCTTCCTCATTGCAGAAATAACAGGGGGCTATTCTCTGATGATACCTCTCATGATAGTAGCTTCTATCAGCTACTTTGTCTCCAAATCCATAGAACACTACTCTATGGATACTAAAGAACTGATAGCATCTCGCAAAATCCATTCGGGGAACAAAGACGAAAGCGTCCTGGTTACGATGAAAATGGATAAACTCATAGAAACAAACTTTGTCATCCTCAAAAGCACCGACAATATATCCACCCTCATACAAGCTATTATCGCCTCTGAAAGAAACATATTCCCCGTAACCGACCAAAACAAGAAGCTTCTTGGGATAGTCTTGCTCAACGATGTAAAAAACATCATCTTTGAACAAGAAAAACATGTTGATTTGCAAATCAAAGACATCATGAAACCCTTTCCAGACATTATCCATCTCACGGATGACATGATTAGCGTTGTAGAAAAATTTGAACTTACAGATTCTTGGAATTTACCTGTAGTAGATAAAGAAGTTTATATTGGGTTTATCTCCAAATCCAAACTATTCTCCTCCTATCGAGGCGAACTCATTAGCAGAACATTAGGCTAAATAATCTGCACAAGGACACTTCGGCGGAAGATACTAAGCAACTAACAATACTTATGCGATATATACGGGACTTATGCATTGAAAAAAATAAAGAGGTTGTTTTTTTAATTGAAAAGATTTGAATTAGAATCAAATTTAGCAATTCAAGATTTAATATGCAAATAAAACATGATAAATATTCTCAATATTTATTAACCGCGCCGTATAGTTATACGAATACACATATGGCTGACCACATCGAAAAATTAAGTCACGATAGGGTAAATCGCTTTTTAAAACGAGAGGAGTTAATCCAAGTTGCAGCAAGTCCCCGATTAAGTGTTAAATTTTAGTTAAAAAAAAGCATTCCTTTCGTCCGAAAAAAATCCGTAGTGCCCAAACCGATAAGCAAAAAAAAGCAAAATCCCGAGTCTCAACAGATTAAAGATGGATAGCTGCAACCCGGGTTAAGGAATGGGCTACAAAATAAGTTGATAAAGTTTCCCATTCCTTTTGGAATCCATATACTTGAGGTTGTTATACTTAGCCTGTATAGATTCCAAAGGAATGGTATATTTATTTTTTTCTCGTTCCTAAGGGATAATTTGGCCGCTTACTTCTCTTTTTTTGCAGCGTTTTTTAATGAATTATTCAATCGTGTTTTTTATGATATAAAAATAAGTTGTACTATTGTACCCGTAATTCGATATTAATGACTTATTTAGCAATAAATAGTATTGTAAATCATTATTCTATTTTTCAGAATAAATATTTCTTTTACGGATGAAAAAAATTTTACTTTTCTTGCTTTCATTTAGTTTTATTTGGGGGTATTCTCAGCTTCCGTGTACGCCTACCGCCAATGTGCTGAGTGCTTCTGAGTTAAATGCCTTTACCAATTCTGTCACATCTTATACTTATACAGCCACGACTTACGGAATGAGCTACAACGTAACGATAGCAAAAGTTGGGGGAAATGGGCCCAATATTTTTCCTTATGGAACGTCTTCCGGTATCTGGATTGGGAAAGACAACGGAATTTCTTTAGACTATGAAGATATTCTGATTACTTTCAGCGGGGATGTGACAGGGGTTTCTCTGGATTTTGTGGCAATCAATAATAATTCGGATGGAGAGGAACGGGTGCAGAATATTTATCCTCAGAATGCGGCAGGGAATAATATTACCGCAGGAGTAACTTATA
>JAIBAH010000200.1 GCA_019695295.1 Bacteroidia bacterium
TACTTAACTTCTGGCTGATCGGTTACTCGCTTGGCGGCCGCATTGCGATGTTCAATGCCTGCCAGAAGATACAGGGGCTGAAGGGGGTGATTGTGGAAGGTGGACATCTGGGTGTGCAGGATGAGGAAGAGAGCAACAAGTGGCGGGTATATGATAGGCGCTGGGCAGAGAGTTTTTGTACTGAACCGATGGATAAAGTCTTTACTGACTGGTATCAGCAAAATTTCAGTACTTTATTTACCTATGAGGATATCAAGGGCGGGGCAGACAAAGTCCCTTTTCAGGTAAACTGGGACGGCGTAAACGGTGCATTAAAAGAGTTGGGTAAATGTCCTGAGTTTGATCCGGAGTTTTTTGAGAATGAAAAGGCTTTTTACAAAAAATGGGAAGAAAAATGGAAAAAAGAGCCGGAAACCCAACAAATTCCCGATGTTTTTCAAAGAGACCGGTATTTATGCTCTTCTGAGCCCGATATGATTTTCTCCCTGCTCGAAAAGGCACAGACAGCGGTTGCGGTAAATGGAGAAACGGCCACTGCACTCATTGTATTTGAAAACGGGACGAGGCTGCCTTTTGAACTGAAAAAAAGGGAAGGCCGCTGGAAAATTACCCGGATAATCTGCGAATAAGTCAGTAGTGTACAAAGATATGAAATGGATAGCCTGTAACGAATCTGATAATGAAGGGATTGCGAAATCGCTGATTGCAGCATTTCCGGAAAACAGAATCTTTTGCCTGAGCGGAAACCTGGGGGCAGGAAAAACGACTTTTATCAAAAGTGTATGTAAAATACTGGGAGTAAACACATTGGTAAGCAGCCCTACCTTTTCGATTATCAATGAATATGATTCTCCTTCGGGAGGGGTATATCATTTTGATTTTTACAGAATAAAGTCCGAACAGGAGGCTTTTGATACGGGCTGTGAAGAATATTTTTACTCCGGAAACTATTGTTTTATCGAATGGGCGGAGAAAATACCCGGATTGATTCCGGAAGAAGCCATTTATATTGAGATAGTTACAGAAAATGAGCAGAGAATATTCAATGTTGCAGAAAAAAAATAAAAAACAATTTTGAAATTCAAACTATTTTTATGTAAATTTGCATTCAATCGCTGATTTCTCAGAAAATAAGGGTATTTTTATCCTGTTTTTGAACAATCATTTCCCCGAATATTACCTGCTTAACAATACGGGATATACATTTGATTTTCAAATATTTCTGACAGCAAGAAATTTATTTAGTTTCGGGGGACTCACCGTTTATTGGATAAAAAAGTGAGTTTTTCCAGAATAAATCACTGATAATCAAAACCGAATTATGCCAACTCAGGTTGCTGGTAAAGAGATAATTAAATCATCCGGATTTACTGAAACGCTGGAAAAGCCGCTTGCGCAGTTAAAACAACAAAAAAGGATGTTGATTGGAGTGCCGAAAGAGATTCAGACACATGAAGGCCGGGTCGCACTCACTCCTGATGCAGTTGCCGTACTGGTTAAGCATGGTCATCAGGTAATTGTGGAGTCAGAGGCAGGACTCAAAGCCAACTTTACCGACCTGGAATATATTGAAGCCGGAGCAATTGTAACAGCAAATACTACTGAACTTTTTCAAAAATCGGATTTTATTGTCAAGATTTCTCCTCTTACCGAAGAAGAACTTCCCCTCCTGAAAGAAAAACAAACCGTAATTTCTGCCATCAATCTGGGCTCTCTTACCCCCCATTATTTATATCATTTCCTGAAAAAAAATATCACCGGTATTGGTTTTGAGTTTCTCCAGAGTGATGGAGAAGCCTTACCGGTAGTGCAGATGATGAGCGAAATTGCAGGAGTAGCATCCATTCAGATTGCTTCGGAACTGCTGGCTGATAAAAAATATGGTCAGGGTATTCTGTTGGGGGGAGTGACCGGGATTCCTCCGGCAATTATTACGATTATCGGTGCAGGAACTGTGGGGTATCATGCCGCAAGAACCGCCCTCGGAATGGGTGCCAATGTCAGAATCATTGATGAATCTATCAGTAAACTCATTGCTATCAAAAAGGAACTCGGACTCGAAATATACACTGCCGTTTCTCAGTACAATTATATCCGCGATGCGGTCACTCAATCGGATGTGGTAATCGGGGCTGCCTTTAAAAAAGGGAAACGCGCTCCACTCGTAGTGCTGGAAGATATGGTGGAAAATATGCGCAAAGGCTCCGTTATCATAGATGTATCCATTGATCAGGGGGGCTGTATCGAAACAAGCCGGATTACTACTCATGACAACCCCGTTTTTATCAAGCATGGAGTAGTGCATTATTGTGTACCCAATATCGCCTCCAAATTTCCCCGTACTGCTTCTATCGCTATCAGTAATGTACTTGGCCCTCTGTTGATTTCTATCGGGGAACATAATGGCTTTGAAAACCTTATCCGTATCAATGACGGTGTACGTCAGGGTGTTTATACCTACCGTAAACACATTACCAAAAAAACCATCGCGAATCTCTTCGGAATGGGAATGAATTTCAGGGATATTGGTCTGTTGATTGCGACTTTGGTGTAGTTGGTTTATAAATGGAATTCGATTCTTTCGTGATAATAATCCTGAAGGAATTGATTGTTTACAGAAAAATCCCCCCCCTTCTACCTTTGAAGATTCTGGTATAATTAAATTTTTAGCTATCAACAATTAATACGCTACTTTTAAATAGAGCTTCCCTCTGCTAACGCTTCATTGATGCTATCAATATCAAAAAATTTGGGATCAAAATCCTCCCTTAGCCACTCTTTGTATTCATTATAATCCTCATGCTTGGGGTCTTGCAGTACTTCAAGCATAGCAGCGTACCCCCAAACTCCGCCACTATCTTCAGGAGGACATTTCATTGCTCCTTTTATACAAAACGGGTAATTCAGTTTGTTGTCATAAGGAAGAATCTTTTCAAGTATAATATTATGCTCCCAACCATCCCCGAAATCATACTCATATATCACTTTATCTTTTTCAACTCTCAGAATATCCGAGAGTTTAATATTTGTGTAGTCTTCGCTTTCGTCATCATCCCAAAAATCAATGTCCTCATTTTTGGGTAAATAATATTTATTTCCTTTGATAAATTGATGTAAATGATAACCCATCCATCCCATTGAAATTTGTATGATCTCATGGAAATCAGGTAATAAAATATTTTCAGGAACTAAAACCCTTCTCCATATTTTGGGTTTGAATCCTCTTAGTTCTATTTGAATTTGAAATATTCTCATGGTATAGTATAATTTTTTGTTTAAAGATGACCTGATTTTTGATTGAAACACACTCAACTTAGCTTACAAAGCACCAAGGGATTAAGACTGCTTCTGCCGAGACAAATGTATGCTATTTCCCTGTAATTACCAATTTTCTATAAACATTTTTTCTTTATAATCAGGAGGATATGCACAGGAATGGCTACAAAATAAATGGACTGATTTCCTTATTTATTTCTCGTTCCTATACCCGGGTTCGTGAAAATAATCCCGAAGGGATTTGAATGTTTACAGAAAAATGATGAACGGTTGTATGCGCCCCCCGTTGGGGTCGTATTGATTGTTTTACCTTCTTCTATAAAGATTGGAGCCTTCGGGTTCTATCAATCAAACAAATATTCATCTTGAAATTTCTTTAAAAAACTCTTCCTTTCTGAAAAATAAGGAAACGAAAGATACATAACTTATTCTACTTATTTGTTTCTCATTCCTTATTGAGAATCGAGTGCTTGAGAAAAGGCAAAATAATGCAGGACTATAAAGTAACCTTGCTTAATTTTCCGAATATTTCCCGGCAAATTATCCTTCTGAATCCCCTAACAATCGAACAATATGTTCCAGGTATTCCTTATCTGTTTCTGAAAAGTCATTGATTTTATCAGAATCAATATCCAAAACGAAGGAGGTAAATCCGTTTTTTACATATGGCACTACAATTTCGGATTTCGAGATAGCACTGCAGGCGATGTGTCCGGGAAACTGATGTACATCCGGAACAAGAATCGTTTCCTGTTTTAACGCAGAAGTTCCGCAAACGCCTTTTCCCATTCTGATTCTTGTGCAGGCGAGGGTTCCCTGAAAAGGGGCAAGGACAAGCTCCTCCCCTACTCTCCGGTAAAATCCTATCCAGAAAAAACCGAGAGCCTGTTTTAATACCGCCGTTACATTTGCCATATTGGCAATCAGGTCGGTTTCCCCTTCGAGCAGAGCGGAAATCTGAGGCAGAATCTGC
>JAIBAH010000201.1 GCA_019695295.1 Bacteroidia bacterium
CCAAAAATGGTTGTAATTTTGACGGGCAAAACTATTCATTTAAAATTATTTATCCAAAAATAAAAATCATGAAAAAAATTGACATGCACACGCATATCCTTCCTGAACACCTTCCGCGGTGGGCGGATAAGTTCGGGTATTACGGGTTTATCCATCTGGAACACAATACTCCCGGATTTGCGGACATGATGAAAGGAACCAAGTTTTTCAGAAGAATAAAAGAAAATTGCTGGAGTCCGGAAAAAAGACTGGAAGAGCATGAATTGTTTAATATTGACCTTCAGGTAATCTGTACGATTCCGGTGATGTTTGCATACTGGGCGAAAGCAAAAGACAATCTGGAAGTAGCGCAATACCTGAATGACCACATTGCAGAAGTGGTTCACAAATACCCCAAACAATTTATCGCACTCGCTACTTTGCCGCTTCAGGACCCCGAATTATCCATTCAGGAACTGGAAAGATGTATGAAAAATCCTGCATTTGCCGGTGTTCAGATTGGGTCTCATGTAAATTCCTGGAACCTGAATGCAAAGGAACTTTTTCCGGTTTTTGAGGCCTGCGAAAGATTGGGCGCCTGTGTGCTCGTACATCCGTGGGACATGATGGGAACAGAAAGTATGCCGGATTACTGGCTGCCGTGGCTTGTAGGAATGCCCGCCGAAACCTCAAGGGCGATTTGCTCCATGATTTTCGGAGGAGTATTTGAGAGGCTCCCCAATCTGAGAGTGGCTTTTGCGCACGGCGGAGGGGCTTTTTCCGGTACCGTTGGCCGGGTAGAGCATGGGTTTACTGCCCGTCCTGACCTTGTGGCGACTGATAATGCAGTGAATCCCAGGGATTATCTTGGGAAGTTCTGGGTGGATACGGCTGTTTTTGACGCTAATTTCCTCCGGTATATTATTGGTTTATACGGTTCTGAAAAAATCTGTGTGGGTTCAGATTATCCTTTTCCGCTCGGAGAAGCGATTCCCGGCGGGCTTGTGGAGAGTATGACTGACCTTGACGGAGCGGTAAGGCAAAACCTGATGTATCGCTCGGCTCTTTCATGGTTGGGCAGAAAAGAAGCCGATTTTATGTAAAACGGTGTGCTAAAATAAATCTCAGATTACTTATTTTTTGAAAACGATACTGGAAATAGATACTTTTGCGTACCCCTGGGTATTGCCGCTGCTGCTGCTCATTCCGATTTATCTGGGATGGTATTATTTACTTTATAATAAAAAAAGGCTAAGACTGAAATTCAGCTATGACCCAACACAGCTCAGCAAACCCCGAAAGCATCTGATTTTTTTAAGACATATTCCTTTGTGGCTGCAATTATTAGGTATCGCTGCGGTAATTGTTTCGCTTGCTCGCCCCCAAAAATCGGCAAGTATATCGGAAAGGGTGATGGAGGGAATTGACGTAATGCTGGTGCTGGACGTAAGCGGAAGTATGGAGCTTGAGGATTTTAATCCGGACCGGCTGACCGTTGCTAAAAAAAATGCAGCGGAGTTTATCCGGGGGCGGAAGGGTGACCGGCTTGGGCTTGTGTTGTTTGCGGAAGATGCTTTCAGTTACGCACCGCTTACGCTGGATTATGAGTTGCTGCTAAAGCTGGTAAACGATATCAATTCTACTATCCTTCCCAAGCAGGGAACAGCGATGGGAACAGCGGTTTCTATCGGCATAAACCGGCTCAGAGACAGCGAGTCCGCATCAAAAGTAATGATTGTATTCACCGACGGTGCCAATAACAGGGGTGAAATAGACCCGCTTACGGCAGCCCGGCTTGCAAAACTGCATGGAATCAGAGTATATACTATCGGAATCGGAAAGCCTTATTTTGAAAGAAAAACCGTAAGAGGGCTGGAGAAGGTAGTATCTGACCTGGATGAAAAAACCCTGAAAAAAGTAGCGGAAATCACCGGTGGTAAATATTTCAAAGCCGATGAAGAAGCGAAGATGAAAGAGGTAATGACCGAAATTTCCAGTCTGGAAAAGTCCAAAATCAAAGATGATATTTACCGGGATGTAACGGATTTATACCCGTTTTTTCTGAAAATGGCCATTGTTTGTTTTATTCTGGCCTTCATACTGATGAATACCTTTATCTATAATCCACTGGAACTGTAACTTATTGAATATGTATCAGGAAATTCAGCTTTCTCTGCCTCCCGAATTGCTGCATAATGCACAGGAAACCCAAAAACGAATTGCAAAAATTGCAGGGGTGGCGGAAAACAGCATTACTTTTTTTAAGTTGCTGAGGAAAGCGGTGGATGCCCGCAAAAAACCGGTGCTTTTCTCCCTGAAATATGGGGTGTGGATAGAGGAAAACCCTGATGAAGAGGAGGGTTTTGAGCCGGTACTCCGGAATGTAACGAATGCTGAACCTGTACACATTGCCGGGCTGGGACCTGCCGGATTGTTTGCTGCGCTTCAGTTGATTGAGATGGGATTAAAGCCGGTACTTATCGAAAGAGGTAAGGACGTAAGGGCAAGACGAAGAGATCTGGCGGTATTGAATAAAGAGGGAGTGGTAAATCCGGAAAGTAATTATTGTTTTGGGGAAGGGGGAGCCGGAACTTTCTCTGACGGAAAGCTTTATACCCGTTCTACCAAAAGAGGGGATACCCTGAAAGTCCTGCAACTGTTTCATTACTTTGGAGCGTCTGCTGAAATTCTGCTGGATACGCATCCTCATATAGGAACCAATAAATTGCCCGGAATCATTCAGAATATACGGGAAAAAATCATAGAATGTGGGGGAGAAATTCACTTCAATACCCGCCTTACCGGAATACTTACCCAAAACAATCAAATCACCGGAATTGAAATCAATGGGGGCGAAAAGTGGAAGGTAAATGCGCTCATTTTAGCAACCGGACATTCTGCAAGGGATATTTTCACGCTTCTGCATCGTCAGAATATCCTCATTGAGGCCAAACCTTTTGCGATGGGCGTTAGGGTAGAACATCCGCAAAGCATCATAGATTCTATCCAATATCACTGTTCCGTACGACACGAAAATCTTCCGGCGGCTTCCTATAATCTGGTAAAGCAGGTGCAGGATAAAGGGGTTTATTCTTTTTGTATGTGTCCCGGGGGAATCATCTGTCCGGCGGCTACTGCCGATGATATTGTGGTGGTAAACGGATGGTCACCGTCGAAAAGGGATTCTCCTTACGCCAATTCCGGAATTGTGGTGGCTATAGAAACGCAGGATTACCTTTCTGCTCAAAATCCTTCGCCTCTTGACGGGATTCATTATCAGCAAAAGGTGGAACGTCAGGCTTATATTTCCGGAGGCGGAAAACAGGTAGCCCCGGCTCAGCGGCTTGCGGATTTTGTAAATGGCCGGTTTTCGGCTTCCCTGCCGGAATGTTCCTATCTGCCGGGAATCCGCTCAGTCAATATGAAAGAAGTGTTGCCTCCTTTGATTAGTAAACGGCTCAGAGAGGGTTTTTCAATGTTTGGGAAAATGATGAAAGGCTACCTGACCAATGAAGCGGTAATCGTAGGGGTAGAAAGCCGTACTTCTTCTCCCGTTCGTATTCCCCGGGACAATCAGACGCTGATGCATCCTCAGGTGAGCGGGTTGTTTCCCTGCGGTGAAGGGGCGGGATATGCCGGCGGGATTATGTCTGCCGCAATAGACGGAATGCGGTGCGCCGCCGCTGCGGGAAGAAAATGAGAACCCCCAATCAGTAGGTTTATTTCTTTACGGAATGGCATTTTTTGTTACAATTGGGCTTCCTCTGTCTGGGGAGGGATTTTCACGGATGAAGGTTTTTGAGAAGGTTTATAATCAGGGGGATATCTTCTGTGCTTGTTTTTAAGGGGGTGTTTTCCCTCCCCCTGCCGTTGGTTGTGAGGACACTGACAACGGCAGAGGGGGAGTTTTTTTATAGCATTAGTTTGGCGGTGGCGGTGTTGAGGATTCCGGATTTGATGTTGATGGTGGCTGTCCAGGGCTGGTAGCCGGGGTGGTGGATGGTGATGGTGTAGGTGCCTGAGAGTATGGATTCGAAGAAGGCGTTGTGGTCGGTGGAGCGTACGGTTTGGGTGTAGTTTTTGAGGCCTTTGGTGATGACGACTACTACTCCTGTGGAGTCCACGCCGTCTTCGAGTTCGACGAATAGTCCGAGGCGGGTTTTTCGATGTCCGAGGTCTTTGATTTGGCGTGCTTCGGTGTATTCGTTGTAGAATTGGGTGGCGGTGGTGCGGTACTGGG
>JAIBAH010000079.1 GCA_019695295.1 Bacteroidia bacterium
GGTAGCGGGGATTGGGTAACCGGAAATGGCTGCCCCCCCTTTCCGGTCATTAGCTTCGCTGAATCTACGATTTCCGCAGGAATCTTAGGCGGAGTGGGTAGCTGGGATTGGTCATCCGGAAATGGCTCCCCCTTTCCGGTCATTCCGCAGGAATCTTAGGCGGAGTGGGTATCGGGGATTGATCATCCGGAAATGGCCCCCTCCCTTTCCGGTCATTCCGCAGGAATCTTAGGCGGAGTGGGTATCGGGGATTGGTCATCCGGAAATGGCTCCCCCCCCTTTCCGGTCATTCCGCAGGAATCTTAGGCGGAGTGGGTATCGGGGATTGGTCATCCGGAAATGGCTCCCCCTTTCCGGTCATTCCACAGGAATCTTAGGCGGAGTGGGTTGCGGGGATTGGTCATCTGGAAATGGCTCCCCCTTTCCGGTCATTCCACAGGAATCTTAGGCGGAGCGGGTAGCGAGGATTGGTCATCCGGAAATGGCTCCTCCTTTCCGGTCATTAGCTTCGCTGAATCTACGATTTCAGCAGGAATCTTAGGCGGAGCGGGTAGCGGGGATTGGTCATCCGGATATGGCTCCCCCCCTTTCCGGTCATTCCGCAGGAATCTTAGGCGGAGTGGGTAGCGGGGATTGGGTAACAGGAAATGGCTCCCCCCTTTCCGGTCATTAGCTTCGCTGAATCTACGATTTCCGCAGGAATCTTAGGCGGAGTGGGTAGCGGGGATTTACAGTTATATAACAGATGTAATTTTATTCCCTCCCCGGAATAACGGGATAATAAATAATCCGCCAAAGCGAAACCTGTCAAATCGATTTCTCCCGAAAATAATTTTTCCCTTCATGGCTGTTGTTCCTGTTGAGTAACGGTAAACTTCCTCTTGAATGAACATCAGTTTTTTGGAATTTATCTGCATTTATTTTTTGTCATCTGCCGAAAAAAAATATTTTGCCGGGTATTAGATATTTTTTTTAAAAAAACATTTTTTTGGGTAATATATAGTTTTTATAAAAAAAAGTATATATTTGTCATCGATTAACGATTAAATAAACCAGAAATTTCAATTGAATCGTTTCAGGTATGGATAGTCTTAATAAAAAGTTAAGATTACAAAAAACACTTCTTTTATCTTTATCTTTTTAATACGTTTTTATCTTTTTTTGATTATTGATTACATAAAGATTCAGGAAAACTAACATCATCACCCTTAATAAATCTGTATAAAAGACGGATAATTAACTTCTTTTAATTCTATTACCTTTTGTGTTAAGACGATGTTTTACCTATTGTCCTGTATTAACATTACAATTAACTTCTGCACATCGTACGTTCCACTCAAACATAATTCCTTTTCAATATATTCTAATTATGAGTACACATTATAATTTTATTCTGAATGAACTGACACGGGTATTCAAACCGAAGGAACTCCTGGATAAACCTTATACTTTCAGAAAGTATGGGATTGTTTTGCTTTTGGGCTTAACCTTTATATCGAATACAGTTCAGGCACAGATTAACCGAGCTTTACATTTATCAGAGAATTCGGATTATGTAGAAATTCCGCATAATGATAAATTTAATTTTACTCAGAACTTTACCGTCAGTTTCTGGGTAAAGGGAGAACTGCCACAACAGTCGGTTTCTACTCCCTACAATACTGTTTTGATGAAGTCTTCCGGGGGAACATCAGGAATACCCTTCGGGTTTCAGCTTATCAACAGTGGTACTGATATCGGAAAAGTGAGGGTAGTCAGAAAAAATAATTCCGGCAATTCAGTTACTTATGTTTCTACTGCAAGAATAGATGATGGCCGCTTTCATTACCTCTCCCTTGTAAGAGACAGCATTGGAAACGTACTGAGGTTGTATGTGGACGCAAGTCTTCAGGGGGCTCCGGTTTCTGATATTACCGGTACAATCAACAATAACAGCGGTATTTATCTGGGAAGGAAAGGGGATGGAACGGAAAACTTCCAGGGTTCTATAGACGAAATCCGAATTTGGAGAACTGCAAGGACTCAGTCGAATATTCAGTCTGACAGAAGCAGCAGTGTGGTGAATATTGCGGGGCTTGTGGCTTATTATAATATGGAAACCGGGCTTAAAAATATTAGCACTACAACGGTGGCGGCGCAGTCTGTAAGTGGGTATGCAGGGGGGAATGTAACGTATTATCCTACTCAGAAGCATTATGGAAATGCGCTTCATTTTGATGGGAATAATGATTTGGTGAGTTTGGCTGCTAATCCGGGTGTTCTTACCAATCAGCTTGCGTTGGAGTTGTGGGTACGGCCTGACCGGTTGACCGGAACGCAAACCCTTGCGGGACAGGCGGGAAAATGGGCGTTGAAGCTCAAGGATGGCAAAGTAAACTTTACGGTTTATACGACAACGTCTGCTACGCTCAATGTTTCTTCTAACCTTCAGTTGCTCTCTACCGGTAAATGGTATCATCTTGCAGCAGTATTTAATGGAAATGGGGTGGACAACCGGATGGAGTTATTCATTAATGGAGAGGCGGATAATAAAATCACCCTTCCTGCTGCTTATTCTGTTTCTACTTCCGGAACCGGGATGCTTATCGGTGCAAATGGCTCGGTATCTGCTTCCAATGAGCATTTTCAGGGAATGTTGGATGAAATTAATCTCTGGAAAATCACAAGGGTGGCTGACAGTGTTGTTTTAGATATGAACAGAGGGGTAACTTACTCCAGTAGTAATCATTTACTCTATTACCAGTGTGATCAGGGTACTCCCAACGGCTCCAATGGTTCGGTTTCTGCTATGACGAACTACATTGTAGGAAATACGGCAACGTTGAATAATTTTACCCTTAGCGGCAATGCCTCTAATTGGGTGGCAAGGGCTCCTTATCCTGTTTCACCCGGAGCAAATTTGCTTTCAGGGACGACATATAATTTTGAGGGAAGTCTTTCCGGTCAGGCTACCGGTAAAATCTTAGGACAAGGTTTTTTGACTAACTCGGTTACCTTTCCGGCAACCTATCCGGATTATACAAACAACAGTATTACGGTCATTCCGGCACAGGGAAATAATGGCTCATTCGAAGAGGATTATACCTTGCCTGGCGGTAGTTTTTATTACAGAAGTTATGTTTTTGGAACGGAGGGAACTGTCCTTTCAGACCAAAGCAGCGGGCCTTGTGTAACGGGTTTTCCAATTGGGAATATTGTTTTTACGGGTGGTTCGGTCTCCCTCACTGCGTCATGGACGAGCGTTGTCAATGCCACCGGATATGATTGGGTTTTGACCCCCTCTACCGGAGATTTTTCTACTCCTGAGCAATCCGGTACTTCTCAATCCCCTAACGTATCTTTGACTAAGCTGGACCCTGGTTCCAGGTATTATTTTTACGTAAGGGCAAAATGTGGAGGAGGACAGGGCGAATGGGTCGGACCAGCGTATTTTGCTACCCTTTCCTCACCTTCCCTGACTGCTTCTGATTTACTCAATGATGCGTATGTGGATGCAGAATGGGCGTTACCTACAGCTTACTTTGCACAGAATGCACCTTTGGGGGTTCATCTTCAGCTAAAATCCGGAAGTACTCTTCTTTATGAGCAATCCATCACAGATTACTCGAACTATGAAGGAGAGCCTCAGCCTGTTTTTTCTTTTACAGGAGGGGGAAATACCCAGCAGTATTACAAAGTAGATAATACAGCTTCCTGGCCAGAACTAAATACATGGACAATGGAGGCCTGGCTTCAAACCGCAGCAGCCAATACGACTTCCGGAATATTATTAAGAACCGTAAACGGAACCGATAATTTTACGATAAAATTAGACAGTATCCGGAGGGTTCAACTCATTGTGGATGCCGCTAATGTCACTCAGGTCTATACATTTGACTATACCCAGATTCCGGTGGAGCAATGGTTTCATCTGGCGTTGGGTTATGGAAACGGAGGAGCGACTTTGTATATTAACGGTGAGTCTGTAGCAACCCTTGTCGTCCCGGCATTGAGTATTACCGGTGCTGAGTTTCAGGCATTATATGGCGCAAATCAGACTTCAATGGCAGAGTTGCGTTTCTGGAACCGGGTTCGGTCAGCAGAAGAAATAAAATATAGCAGATTGACGACTGCTTTTACCGGAGTAAATCAAAATTCATTGTTGTTGCACTGGAAGTGGATTATTTCCAATGCGAACCCATCAGACATGGCTACAGGTTATGACGGGTTGAATAATTTTGGAGAACTGTATCAGATTGGAGGCGGGATTGTTTCCGGAATATCTAATCCCGGGTATATAGCCACTCCCTTTTATACTGCTATCCGGGGAAGTTTCCGGCATGTTTTAGGGCCTTCCCTTTCAAAACCCTACCGTCTTTCGGGATATGCGAACGGCTCCGGTACGATTATTAATGCTGTATATTTCCCGCCTCTGGACTCGGGAAAAACCCTTCCTTATCAGGCAGTTCAGGAAGTCAGGGCAGACAGTACTCCTTTTAATGTCCGGATATCCTGGAAAAATAAATCCAAATTAAGTGAGTATTTCCGGATTCGCAGGACGGATAATACCGGACAAAACTCCGTAGTGCTTGCCACAATCAGCGGTACCGACCGGATTGACAGCGTATTGACTTATGTGGACGAGTATCAGCTTGCGGACAGTAATTCGCTTAAAAACGGGGTAATTTACCGCTATTACGTAGATACTTATTCCGGAACATTTAACAAGTATTTTGATACCTTAAAATACAATACCGTAAATTTACCTCCGGTTACGGTTAGTGCTTCTGATAATACTTATTCCGATAAAATTATCCTGAGCTGGAATAATTTATCTGCCTTTGGCTATGATATTCGTATTAAACGGGACGAGGAAACCTTAACTACGCTTAACTCTGCCGAAACAACCTATACGGATAATTTTCCGGTTTACGGAAAGCGTCACAGATACAGCGTATTACTCATTGATCCGGTAACGAATCAGCCGGTTGCCGCAGGGTTTGATCGCGGTAGTATCCCTTCCAATGGAATGATCTCCGGAAAAGTATTAACGCTGGATGGAAATTATTCAGTAAAAAATGTAAGAATACGTTTAACGAATCTTACGGATAATACTCAGGACAGCACCCTTACCGACAATAATGGCTCGTTTAATTTTAACGGGCTGTATTATGGAAAAACCGGACAATTTGTCCTTTCTTCGTATTATCCTTTGGATCCTTCCCATGTATTTATCAATACCCCCAGAACCCTCACACTTACGGAGGCTGCTCCTCAGTTATCGGAGGTAATCATACTGGATTCTACAGGGTTTAGCACAGATACCACCAGTACCGGATTTTCTCTCACCGGTTTCACTGCAACTCCGGTATCCAATGCTGATAAAGTGGTTTTGTCCTGTAACTATACCCTAACTCCCGGGGATACCCTTCGGTTGAATGTGATGCGGGATAATGAACTGATATTTATTCAGACGCTTGTCTCAGGCAGCAGTTTTACTTACGAAGACCTCGGTGGAAATCCGGGATTTGTATATGACTATTCCATCAGCCTGTATAAACTTCAGGGAAATATCATCAAAGTATTGAAAAGGGAACAAAGTGATATAACTTATCCGGTTGTAAAATCCCCTTCAGGTTTTACGGCAACCGTATCTTCAGCCCTTGGAGTGGTAAATCTGGTCTGGAGTCATACCTCCCTGAACTATTCCGGATTCCGGATTTATCGAGCATCCGGTCCGCTTCCATCTGATACCGTTCTGATTGCAGAATTAGCCCCGGCGGTTTTTGCTTTTGTTGATAAGCAGACTTTACCCGGAACCAGTGGGTATAATTATGTAATACGCTCAAAAAGAACAATTGAAAATCTTACTTTTGAGTCCCAGAACGTCGTCTCAGGGTCAATCAATTATCCTGCATTACCTTCTCTCAGTAATCTGACCGCAACGGCCAGTACTTCCAGAAACAGCGTTCTGTTATCATGGAATTTACCGGGAGCTTCTCCTCTCAATGATACGAGCTTTAATTTTGACGGCTACCTGATTTACAGAACGAGAACTTCCAATAATGTAACCAGCCTTGTCGGAAAAACCTACAAACATTTTGCCCGGACATTTGAAGACAAATCAGGCGTGCCGGGAGTAGCCTACACTTATTCTGTCAAGGCATTTGTCAGATTAAAAAGTCCCTATACGCTTGCGGATACAAACATTGTTTCGGCTCAGGTGAATAAGTCGGTAACCTACCCACAGCTAAAAGCCCCCTCTAATTTTACCCGAACCAATAATATCAATAACGTAACCCTTAACTGGACTCCAGCAGTGAACCTTAGCGGTAGTGCCCGGAATTTTGACGGACAAACCGTCTATTTCAGAATAGGTTCCGGGCCAACTGATTCGGTGGATATCCCATTGTCTGTTAATTCCTATATTTATTATACAAACGTGACAAGCGCCACCCCAATTAATTTTGCTGTGCGCTCCTATAAAAAATAAACGGGGTGAAATATGTTTCCAACTCAGTGGGCGGGCTTGGCTTTGCGACCGGAATCAATTCTTCTACGCTTCCTATTCCTCCACAGTTCAGGGCGTCTCAGGATTTACCTGAACACATTCGGCTTACCTGGAATTATCCTGTGTATATTTATGCGTCTTTTAAAATCTACCGGGATGGAGCATTACTGGCCGTATTGCCTGGCGGAAGCAGGGAATACTATGATTATTCTGCTGAAAATTTTCTGACCTATATCTATGAAATCGAAGCAGTTTATGAGGAAAATACAACGCTGAAAGCCTCTGCCACGGGGAAACGGAATGCCTTATCTTCTCTTCAGGGAAGAGTGTATGCCGAAGGCTCCGGATACGGACTTCCTTTTATAGAAGTAACGGCGTCAGCGACCGGGTATTTTGCCCGTACCTTTACCGACACTTCCGGTCATTATGTGATAGAGAATCTGCCCGTTCAGTCCAGTCTTCCGGTTACGGTTACTGTTGATGGTGGCAATACGGTATTTACGGGTACATCCGGTGCTTTTCCCTCCACGAAGAGTTTTAGCATTGAAGGGGAAAGATATAAAATGTACGAACTGGATTTTATAAGCAATTACTCTCCTCTATCGAAGGACACCTCAATGCTGTCGGTACCGGAATATGTTTACGCAAAGGCCGACCCGGAAAGGAAACGGGTAATTATTAGCTGGACCCCCGGCAATCAGTTACATGACGGGTTTTTAGTATATCGTGCCAATACATTAATCGCCTCGGTTACCAAAAACGAAACTTTGGTTGCGTATGATACGGAGGGAAGTCAGGGGGTAAATTATCTGTATCAGGTTTTTGCCTATAAAGAAAGTTCATCCGGAAAAGTCACTGGCAATCCGGGCATTGCCTATGGCACCTTCCCAAAAGTAGAGCCGGCAATTTATCTTTCTGCTTTCCCCGATATTCAAAATAATTCAGTAAATATTAGTTGGAGTCATTCCTATGCAAATCATTCAAGGTATGAAGTCCGGAGAAACGGGGATTTGGTCTCGTCTGTTTCCACCATCTCCCCAATGACATACATTGATACACTGGGAGTACCCGGAGCACTCTACAATTATTCGGTTACTGCTGTAGAGGAAACCACAAATTCCTTTGTAGAGTCTCAAACGGTTACTACGCAGGCTAATTTCCCTTTGATGGCAGAAGTTACAGACCTGAGTATAAGTATTCCCGATACGACGCTTTCCTGTTCTACGGTAATCTCCCGGAATCATGTTTTGCTGCAATGGGATTATGATAGTCGTTGTACCGGATTTTTAGTGTACAGAAACAATCAGCTGATTAAAATACTGAGTGCTAAAGAGTTTATGTACAGAGATACAGCGGGTATTCCGGGATTGAATACAGATTATGTAGTAAAAGCCTATCTCAATATTAATAATACCAATTACTCTTCTGACGGACAAACGGTAAATATTCAGTATCCGGTAGTTACTGCTCCGTTTGGATTATCATATGGAACGGATAATGGTTTTGTCAATCTGGAGTGGAGTTATTCCGAAAAAATTGCACACAGTTTTGAAATCTGGCGATATTCCACAACTCCTCCGACAAGCCAGCAAATTTTCACCCTGAAAACCGATAGTCTGGGAAATACTACCGGCAACTTTAGCTTTGTGGATGAAACCGGGTTTATGGGGAGAAATTATACCTATAAAGTGAAAACCGTTGTGCTGAGAAATGGAATATTCTATTATTCTGACTTTTCACCCTGCACTCCTTCCGCCATCATGTATCCCAATATTCCGGCTCCCATCGTGCCAACGGGGCTGACCGCTACGGATGTTGCTTCGGATGGCACTTTTGCCAATTATGTTTTCCTTCAGTGGGATTATGAAGGGAATAATATTGATGGGTTTTTCTTATACAGAAATGCAACCCTGATTGCGTCCGTCGGAAAGGGAATGCGCAATTACAAACATATCGCCAATCAGACCGGAGGATTGAATTATGAGGTAAGAGCCTGGAAACTCGCAGATGATAACGGTACTCCTGATACGGTGATTTCTCCCCCGCTTGCGGATATGGGGAATATCGGACAAGCCGCTTTGGGGACATTGTCTCCTCTGATTGCTACACAGGGTGCACTCTCCGGTCAGGTTCAGCTAAACTGGACTACAGGCGGAAGTTATACTATCTACCGGGACGATATACAGATTGGAACTGTGACGGGAACTACCTATACCGATAATAACGCTGTTCCCGGAAAACACTATATCTATGAGGTTTCTCCCAATAATCCAGCCAACCGGACACCCGTAGAAGGATGGGCTAAATATGACGGTTACATCAGCGGATTTGCCTATCAGCTGGGAACATCAGTAGGATTGGGAGGCGTTTTAGTAGAGGCAAGTGCAACCTTTGAGGGAAATACCTGGTATTTCTCAGATACTACTGACAATAGCGGAGGCTATGCCATAGAGGATATTTATTACGGAGCAGAGGCCAGAACTTTTGAGGTCAATGCAAAATTAGTGCAATGCGGAATTAAACATGAGTTTCTGATTAACCCGCAATCCTGTTTATTGTCTGAGTTTGTTCCGGAGGTTATACAGAATAATTTCTATGACAAAACAAGCTATAAAATCAAAGGGAATATCCGGAGGCAATATACAACCTGCGGACTGGATAGTATCCGTGTATGGGCGGAATACGAATTTGCCAACGGGAGTACGCTGACTACTGTTAACGACGCCTATACCAATCAATCAGGAGAGTATTCTCTGGATATCAATCTGGCTCAGATAGGCCTGACCCGCATCCGGCTGATGGTGGACTCTGTAAGAAATCTGAGTAATGGCGATTCGCTGGTGTATCGCTTTGTTGCGCTGGGAACCAATGAATGGAGCGGAAATGCCCTGACCTGTATGGATTTGGTGACCTACGTAGATTATGAGGAAATCCTTACATTTCCCGTTAAAATCAGTTTGGTGAATGGCTGCGGAAGCCCCCTGACCGGAGGGAAATATATCATTCAGGCGCAATCTGCCGATTTATGCTATGACAGAACTTTCGTTGTAAATCAAATATCCGGGGAAGTCGTTGCCGATTTACCTCCGATGAACCTGAGTATTCGGGTGAGTGGGGTCGAAAACCTCAATACCACTACTTTAGCGGTACTGGAGTACCTGAAATACAGGCCGGTTGTTCAGCCTTTGGATAGTTTTGCAGCCGTGATTCATCCGGAAATTGGGGCAAATCTATCTGCGTGGGAAGATGCAACCCATACCCTTCTTGTTTATCACCGTCCTCCGGTACTGAAATTCAAAACGGATCCCTTCCCCCGCTATTTGTGTAATAACCCGGATATGGCAGGAATCCTTAGTCAGGGAGAAAATTATGTGATGGATATTCAGGTACTCGAGACCTTTGATACGGAATGTGAAATTAATAATGGCTATCTGAATATCCGGAATGCAGGGGCTACCGTTACCGATACGATTCTTCGTTATGACAGCGAGGTGGGATTCCGTTATCAGTTTACCGCCGGAAATCCCAATCTGGTAAGTCCTTATCAGCATATTTGCTACATTGCTTTTTACAGCAATTCCGGAGAATTACTGGCGGAGAAGAGTTTAACGATTCTGGTTGAGGGTAGCTCGCAACTTCCCGGTTCAGACATTATTCTCGACATTACAGGGGAAGGAGAAGATAATACCGTTCCAATCCCTGTGTATGTACTAAGAGACCCTCCCGGAGATGGAAGTACAAGTAAAATCGAAAAAGGCTCTACCGTTTCCAAGAAAATATCATTGGAAAGGGAAACAGGAGGCGGTATAGGCATTTATTCTGAGGGCGAATTAAGCTTTGCTGTAGGAGGTTTATTTTGGGAAGTAAGTGCGATTGCGGGAGGTACAAAAGGAGAAAGCATAAGCTATGAGGTTAAAACTACTACAAAGGAAGACATTTCTACCGACGGGGGGCCGATTTACGTAGGGGTAAACGGAGATGTCATTGTAGGGATGGGAATGGCGTTTCAATACGGTTTAACGAAACAAATTTTTGTAGATGAAAATAATTGCAGTATTCTCGATAAAACCGAATTTGGCATTGCTCCAAACGGAATAAAAACGCAATGGATGTACACAGTTAAGCATATCAAAGCCCTGATTTATGAGTATGAACAAAGAAGAGACAGAGGAGACAGAATACAGCAGGGCGGGCAGTTATGGTCTTATGAGGACTCCAGAGCATTTTTTCAGACGAAAGTGGATAACTGGAACAGTATTATGGAGTATCATCAAAAAGAAACGCTCCCTCATTATAATCTATGTGCCAAAAGTTTTGATAATATCGCTAATTACTCTACACAGAGTGCGGCTCAGATACAGGAAAGGCAAGTCACTTTTAATGAATGGCAAACGGGTTTTTGTAATGAAATCGGGAAATATGAAAACGGGACATTTATCCTGGATGAGGAAATAACCTGGAATCAGGCATTGATAGATAAATATAATGTAGCGGAAACTGTCCTCAGAAACATCGCAGACATAGACTATAATCCTCAGGGATATGACTGGCAATTTAGTGAAGCGAATCTGGCAAATACACAAAAGTATCTGGATGCTCAGTTTGATGCACTACATGGAATCGCCGCAGAAAATCTTACTTTTTCTGCGGGACTCGCATACAACAAATCCATTGAATCTGCAAGGGCGAGCAGTCACACGCTTAAGGGTACTACTTTCCTGAACTTTGAAGGAAAATTAGGGTTTCATGCAGGTGCTGAGTCTTATTTATCTTTTGACCCGGTAACAAATGTTATACAGGTAAAAACTACAGATGTTGATTTCAAAGTTGGAGCACAGGCTAAATTTGATGTGAATGTATCCGAAGACTACGAAAAAGCTGTGGAAGAGGTAAATGCTATTTCTTATGAACTCACGGATGATGACGAAACCGATCAGTTCAGCGTTACGGTAATTCAGGGGATAGAACCCAATCAAACGCCGTACTTTTCGCTTTTGGGAGGAAGAAGTACTTGTCCGGATGAGGAAGGAACAATTTTCTCAGACGACCCGCGTATCAATATCCTGAAAGACGGCGGGGCTACCAAGTATGACCTCATAGAAAATGTGGACCCTGATGGTACAGCAAAAATACTGATACAAATATCAAGCTTAAATCCTTTCCACAGTACAAGGGATATTACACTGACCAACATTCTTTCTTCCAATCCGGGTGGAGCTTCGATTAAATTAGGAGGCAATGCCCTCACAAATTACACCTTCTTTAATGTTTCACCGGATGAGCCGATTGTGATGGAATTAACCGTCAGCAGAGGTCCCAGTGAATATGAATACGACAATATGAAGATTGCGGTAATTCCTACCTGCTATTCTGATCCTGAGATAACCTATACCGCCACCAACGGAGATACGATTACCTTCAGCGTTCATTTCTCAAACCCATGCAGCGACATTGTACTGGCAAGTCCAGAGGATAACTGGGTGATTCAGCGCAGGAACTTATCCTCCACAAATAATCAGGAGGCACTACCCGTAAAAGTGGCAGGGTTTGATGTAAATAATCCGGAGTTTCGTTCCATCCGGTTTGAATACCGCCGGACCGGGGTAAATAACGAATGGATTCCCATTGCAGGCTCGGTCATTTCCCGGGATTCACTGGAAGTATATCAGTCTCTGAATGTTTTCCCCGGTGAAGTGCCCTATTACTGGTTTATCTGGGATATTACAGATGACTTCGACCGCTACCCCAACGGGAATTATGAGGTAAGGGCAGTGGCAGAATGTATGATTGATGGAAAATTGGTATTCTCTTATACAAACCCTTCCTCCGGAACAATAGACCGGAATATGCAATTGCTGGGACTCCCGGAACCTTCTGACCAGATATGGACCTACGGAGATGAAATTGCGATTCGTTTTATGTCGGATATTCAATGTAATAAAATTGACAGTGCGAATTTCATACTGAAAAACAAAAACGAATTAGTAGGCGGAAATTATACCCTTATACCGGGTAAGATTTATTGTCAGGATAATCGTTTGAGATTCATCCCGGATGCTCCGATGAAGTCTTTTGATGGGGATACGCTGGAATTTACGGTGAGCGGAGTATATTCAGTTACGGGAGAAATCATGAATGACCAAACCTGGAGTTTTGCAGTAAGTGCCAGAGATTTATACATGGATAAAACGAAGTTTGATGTTCAGGTGTATCAGGGAGAATCCACTACGGTTTATTCCAATTTCTATAATAAAAAACCAGCCGGAAATCTGACTTACTCCATTCTGGGACTTACTCCTTCGGGAACGAATGACGGAACCTATGCAAACTGGCTC
Source organism: Bacteroidia bacterium (assembly GCA_019695295.1). GTDB lineage: Bacteria > Bacteroidota > Bacteroidia > J057 > J057 > JAAFHL01. The sequence continues at coordinate 12,826 of JAIBAH010000079.1, forward strand.
ACAGCAAGAAATGCCCGAAACATTACGCTTGCCGCAGGCGAAAATCAAACAGTATATTTTGATTTGAGTGCCGTCAGTCTGGAGCCGGGCTACTATCAGGTAAGTTTAGATGTTCAGGATAGCGTTTCAAGGGTTTATACAGACGCACTTACTTTTGAAATGAAGGTTTTACCCAAAGCATCCGGTTGGTCAGTGAATCCTGCCCTTTACGAAAACAGTATGACAGTAATGGCAAATTACCGGTTTACCAATCCGCTGATACTCAATACGGATACTACAGACCTTATCAGTGTCTGGATAGGGAATGAAATACGCGGAGTAGGCAAGATAGAAAAAGTGGGAGCGAATGTGCTTGCCGCAGTAAACGTGTATGGAAACGCAGCAGAAAATGGAAAGCCCCTGATGTTCAGGGTTTGGGACTCAGAAACCGGAAGTGAATACGACGCTTCTCCTCCTTCTCCCCGAACCTATCAGTCAGACGGTTCTATCGGGATGATTACCAACCCATTGTTGTTAGATGTGAATCAGGTGGAAGACAAAGCAAGGTATATTGCGCTGGATCAGGGCTGGAATCTTTTCTCCCTGAATACTTCCAAAGCAAATGATTCACTGAATAAAGTATTAATCAGCCTCAGACACCCGAATAATGGAGATGTAATCAAAACCGCATCGAAATCAGCAACGTATTCGACTGCAAGCAATTCATGGATAACTGCCAACGGACTCCATACCATGAGTATCTATAACGGATATCAGATGTATCTTTCTCAGGCAGATACATTACGTATTACCGGAACGATAAGCGGTACTCTCAGCCGGGACTCCCTGTTCAATGGATGGAATCTGATTGGGGTGCCTTTGGCTGCTCCCGGAAGTATTCATACCGTACTGGCAGGCAGTAAATTTCCGTTTACGGCTCAGCCTGACAGTATGCAGCTCAAAACTACTGCTTTGCCGGGGTATGATTATCAGAACATGACGGCTTATTACAAACCCTCTCAGAATCCTGACTGGCTCTTTACGGTTTCGAGTGGAATGGATGAAATCCGCCCGACATTCGGCTATCGTATCAAAGTCAACAAAAATACCAGCCTTTGTATGAGTACTACGGCTTGTTCCGGAACTACTTTACTGAGAACAGGAATAAACCCTCTGCCGGTTTTTGATAGGTTTGATACAGAAACATGGGTAGTGAATCCTTCGGCTTATGAGTTCAATATGTTGATAACAGGATATGTGGAAATTGACGATGACCTGATTGCACAAGCAGGGACAAAAGTAGCTGCCTATATCGGAAATGAATGTAGAGGCGTAGGAGAATTAGTCTATGTGCCTGAATTGAAACGCTATATGATTTCTATGTTTGTCTATGCAAACGAGGCAGGAGAAAGTATGAGTTTCCGTATCTATGAGCCTCAGAATGGGAGATACTATGAACATTTCGAAAGCCTTGATTTTGAAAGCGATAAACTCACCGGTACGCTGGAGCAGCCTTATCGCCTGAGCAATTTTGCACCGGACAATGCTTTTAGTATTGCAGTGTATCCCAATCCATTCCAGTCTTTCATCGTCCTGAATATTACTTCTGACCTGGTACAGGATTATCAGATTCAGCTGACGGATTTAATGGGTAGGATAATTGAAAGTTATACAGTGCAGGGGGAATCTACCGCTCAAAGCGTTGAAATCAGAACGACTCATTTAGAATTGACAGAAGGCGTTTACCTGCTTCATATCAAAGGCAGTTTAGGCGAACAAAAAGCAGTCAAAGTAATTTACAATCCATAATTATCACAGCTATGACAACTTGTAAAGAGTTGTCATAGCTCAAATCTAAAAGCAAACTCATTATTTCTAAATCAATATTTATTATGAAAACGATAGTTAAATTATTCTTTTTACTAACTGTATGTGTAATGTTTCAACACAGTATCTATGCTCAACAAAATACCAATTATGGTACAGGGACAAATGGTAATGGTAGTTTTAACTGCACTTATGGGTTTAATGTAGGCTTTGCTGTATCTTCCGCTAACCAAAATTCAAGTTTTGGTTATGAATCTGCCCGAAACCTCACAACGGGAAATTTAAATAGCTTTTTTGGAAGAGATGGCGGTTATAGCCTAACAACCGGAAGTAATAATACGTTTATAGGCTCTCTTTCTGGCAGACAAATGACAACTGGAATAGCAAACACCTTTTTAGGTTCAGGTAGTGGCTACAGTGCAAATGGTAACTATTGTGTATATATCGGGCAAAGTGCTGGACAAGCCACCAATACAGGAAATGACAATGTATTCATTGGACACAATAGTGGTTTTAGCAATTCATCGGGGGGGAGTAATGTTTTTATCGGTAAATCAAGTGGTTATTCCAATACAGCAGCGGGACAAAATACATTTATAGGACATGAAAGTGGGTTTTCCAACGGAGCAGGAAGTACCAATACCTTTGTAGGATATCAGTCAGGGAGGAGTAACAACACATTTGGGGAAAACACCTTTGTGGGGCATCAGGCAGGGTTTAGTAATACAACGAACTTTAATTCATTTTTTGGGGCAAAAGCGGGCTATAGCACGACAACAGGTAATAGTAATACCATGCTCGGAGCCAGTGCAGGTTTTACTAATACCACAGGTGCTGCAAATGCTTTTGTAGGTGCGGGTAGTGGAAATTTCAATACAACAGGCTCAAATAATACATTGTTAGGTTTTCAAAGTGGCTATTTTAATACTACAGGAAGTAACAACACCTTTACAGGTTATCAATCAGGTGCTGCGAATACAACCGCCTCAGGCAATAGTTTTTACGGCTACCACTCGGGTAGATTCAATACGACAGGTGCCAATAATTCCTTTTCAGGCCATCAAAGCGGTTTTAATAATACAACAGCCGGAGGTAATACCTATTTAGGTTATGTAAGCGGCTATACAAATACAATAGGAAAAGGCAATGTCATGATAGGCGACTCTGCAGGCTACGCCAATACTGCTTATAATAACACCTTTACTGGTTATCAATCGGGCGCAGCCAATACCACTGCAACAGGCAATAGCTTTTACGGCTATCAATCCGGAACAGCCAATACCACTGCCGCAGGCAATAGCTTTTACGGCTTCCAATCCGGAACAGCGAATACCACTGCTATTGGCAATAGCTTTTACGGCTATCAATCCGGAACAGCCAATACCACTGCTACCGGCAATAGCTTTTACGGCTACCAATCGGGAAGATTCAATACAACAGGTGCCAATAATTCCTTTTCCGGCTATCAGAGCGGACTCGCCAATACAACCGGCTTCGAGAATGATTTCTCAGGTGCTTACAGCGGATTTTCCAACACAACCGGCTCACGTAACGTCTTTTCGGGTTATGAAAGTGGGATAAGTAATACAACAGGATATGGAAATGTTTCTATCGGTTTTCGTTCCGGAAGACAAAATCTCACGGGTAGAGGGAATGTGATGGTGGGAGACTCCGCCGGGTATAATAATACTGCCTCAGGTAATACTTTTGCTGGGCTAGAGTCCGGGTATTCCAATGCTGCATCAAGTGGTAACAGTTTTTACGGGTATCAATCCGGAAAGGCTAATACCGCTGCCAATAATTCTTTCTATGGGTTTCAATCCGGATTGAGTAATACGACGGGAACGGGTAATACTTTTTCAGGGTATCGTTCCGGCTATTTGAATACAACCGGAGGGTCTAATGATTTTTCCGGTTTTCATAGCGGAAGAAACAATACCACGGGTTTTGAAAATACGTTCTCAGGGGCCAATAGTGGTTATTCCAATACTACCGGAAGTGATAATGTGTTTTCCGGATTTCAGAGCGGCTACAATAATGCTTCCGGAGCGAATAATGTTTTTACGGGTTCCTCCAGCGGATATTCCAATACAATCGGGGCAGACAACGTTTTTACAGGCTTCGGTAGCGGGTATTCCAATACGATAGGCTCCAACAATGTATTTACAGGTAAAAATAGTGGTTATTCTAATTCCAGTGGAGCGAATAATGTATTTTCCGGTTCCTTATCAGGTCAGTCTAATACAACCGGAAATCTGAATGTATTTACGGGTTTTCAGTCGGGGAATGCGAATACTTCGGGGAGTAATAATGCTTTTACCGGAGCGAATGCAGGCAAGTCCAATACCACCGGGAACAATAACTCCTTTACGGGAACCAATGCAGGGTTCACCAATACAACCGGTACTGCCAATACGTTTACCGGAACCGCTTCAGGATACGGCAATACAACCGGTGCGGCCAATACTTTTACCGGATTTGAAACAGGAAGAAGTAATACTACCGGAAACAATAATACCTTTACCGGGGTAGGTGCAGGGTATTCTAATACGATTGGGGGTTACAATACTTTTAATGGAAATGCCGCCGGGTATAGCAATACTACTGGTTCAGGCAGTGTATTTATCGGGGATAGTACGGGATTTTCTGCCACGACGGGAGTCTATAATTCTTTCTTCGGGAAAAGTGCGGGTTTTTCTAATACAACCGGTTCCAATAATGCTTTTTTCGGAATGCAGTCAGGATATTCCAATCTGACGGGAACGAATAATGTATTTTTGGGGCAAAGCACAGGGTATAGCAATACCATAGGGGAAGATAATACCTGTATTGGATGGGCTTCCGGATTCAGCAATACCTCCGGAAACAACAATTCTTTTATTGGTTCCGGCTCTGGATATTCCAATATTTCCGGCTCTCAAAATTTGTTTATCGGAAATGATGCAGGCTCAAATAATACTACGGGCGGCTCCAATACTGCTATTGGGTGGAGAAGTGGATATAATAATACAACCGGTAGTCACAATACCTTTATCGGTGAAAATGCAGATGCCGCTTCTCCTAACCTGATTAATGCAACCGCAATAGGAGATAGTGCTGTTGTTGGGGTATCCAATGCGCTTATTTTAGGTAAAGTGGGAACAAGTGTTGGGATTGGTTCAGATAGTCCGGACCCTTCCGCTGCATTGGAAATAGAGTCTAGCCAAAAAGGCATCCTGATTCCCCGTATGACCACCACTCAGCGTACTGCAATTGCTTCTCCTGCAACAGGTCTAATGATTTACAATACCACACTGAATCAGTTTCAGTACTGGAACGGAACAGCATGGACAGCAATTGGCACCGGCGGAGGTGGGGGAGGAGGTACCCGGATTCAGGATACGGACGCCAATACTTTCGTAGAAACCGAACTGAATGCAAATGAGAACTTAATCCGTTTTAACATTAACGGAACGGAAATGATGCGATTAGACAACAAAACCTTGAATATTTATTCAGCCAATACCTATGTCGGAAGACTGGCGGGTTCAGCTTCTGCGGGTGCTGCCAAAGCAAATGTAGCCTTAGGAGATTCTGCCATGAGAACCAATACCACCGGATCCTTTAATGTAGCATTAGGGAAAAGAGCACTGGGAATCAATACTACCGGAAGCAGCAATGTAGCGGTGGGAGATTCCACGCTTTCTGTCAATACTACCGGGACAGGTTTGGTTGCAATCGGAAAGAATGCACTGAAAGTGAATACGGGAGGAGGAAATATGGCAGTAGGCTTTAATTCAATGGCTTTAAATACCACCGGACAAAATAATACCTCTATGGGCTATCAGTCACTTTCCACCAATACTACGGGTTCCAGTAATCTTTCGGTAGGGTATCAGGCAATGCAGCTCAATACCAGTGGAAACAACAATATGGCTTTAGGGTTCCGTTCTTTGCAAAACAACACAACCGGAGCCGGCAATACCGCAATGGGCTATCAGGCGCTGAAAGCCAATACAATCGGAGGCAGTAATGTAGCAATAGGGGGTTCCGCAATGCTGAACAATATAGATGGAAGCAACAATATTTCCATTGGGGCTTCTTCCATGACAAGCAATACCAACGGAGCCTTTAATGTAGCCCTAGGCGGTGCAGCCCTCGCTGCCAATACTACCGGCGGAAACAACATTGCAATCGGGTATCAGGCAATGAACGCCAATACCACTGCAATCCGGAATATCGGTATCGGGTTTCAGTCGATGTATCTGAACACCACGGGTCAGGAAAACGTAGCCCTCGGTTCCGGTGCATTGAGAGCCAATACCACCGGAAGCTATAATTCTGCTGCTGGAGCGTTTGCGTTGACTACTGCGACAACGGGCAACGGAAATACAGCTTTTGGATATCGTGCTGCCAATAATGCAACTACCGGAAACGCCAATACCGCAATCGGAGATTCTGCCTTGAGAAGCAATGTTGCCGGAAACAATAACGTAGCCCTCGGTTACAGAACGGGAAGCCTGAGAACCGGCTATACAAATGCCACTTTTGTAGGTGCGAATGCAGACGCTACCTTGACTTCTTTAACCAACGTAATGGCACTCGGTAGTGGAGCAAACGTGGATGCAAGCAATAAAGTAGTGGTAGGCAATACTTCGGTTACTTCTATCGGCGGTCAAGTGGGTTGGACGACTTATTCTGACAGAAGATTGAAAACAGATATTCGTCCGTCTGAATTGGGGCTGGAATTTATCAATGCGTTGAATCCGGTAACGTATGAATATACTGCTGAAGGACAAAAAGGGATTCGTTATACGGGGTTGATTGCGCAGGAAGTAGATGCTGCTGCAAACGGTACTTTCTCCGGTGTGGACAAAAACGGCGAGTATATGGGGATTCGGTATGCGGAATTGACTGTTCCTTTGATTAATGCGGTTCAGGAAGTAAATGATAAAAATGACGCAGTTAATTCCAGTCAATCTGCAATCATTGAACAGCAACAGAATGAAATCGAAGTACTGAAATCCCAGATTGCTCAAATGAGTGTAATGCTTTCTCAGTTCAATACAGACCTACAAAGTTGCTGCTTGAAAGAAACGAATGCAAAAACGCCTCAAACGATAACGATTTCAGGAGAAAGTCCGATTCTGGAGCAAAATATTCCGAATCCTTTTTCTCAGTCCACTACTATTCAGTATTATATTCCTGGCAGTGTGAAAACGGCTGTACTTCAAATCACGGATGTAAATGGTAATGTACTTCAAACCGCTGAAATCACAGCAAGAGGTGCAGATAGTATCGTAATCAAAACGGGAGATTTGAGTTGGGGAACGTATTTCTATTCTTTGATTCTGGATGGAAAGGTGTTTGAAACGAGGAAGATGATTGTATCGAATCAGTAATACCTGTCAGCCGGCTGTGAGGACACAGCCGGCGGCAGTTAGCCGATTAAGGAAGCCTTCGCTCTAACCATTCCGGTTAAAGCGAAGGTGTCCTTTTCCAGGAACGGTCATTCGGGAGTATCTCCCTCCCTCCCTCCCTCTGGTCATTAGCTTCGCTGAATCTACGATTTCCGGAGGAATCTTAGGCGGAGTGGGTAGCCGGGAGGTGCTAAGATTCTTTCTGAATGACTGGTGGGGTTAATGGCCGGCTTCCTCTCTCCGGTCATTAGCTTCGCTGAATCTACGATTTTCGGAGGAATCTTAGGCGGAGTGGGTAGCCGGGAGGTGCTAAGATTCTTTCTGAATGACTGGTGGGGTTAATGGCCGGCTTCCTCTCTCCGGTCATTAGCTTCGCTGAATCTACGATTTCCGCAGGAATCTTAGGAGGAATGGTTAACGAGAATAGGGTCATCCTGACAGAATGCGTCTTCCCTTCGGGCTTCCTTTTCATGAATCATTTGGAAAATAAATTTTTACAGGTTAATTTTGTGAGGTGAACTCTATAGTTATTCAAAATAAAGTACTCCGTAACTTCCTGAAACAGACGAAATTGCTGCATTTTCAGGGGTTTTGCTGATACGATAGCCAGTCACAAATTTAAAAACAACCGGTAAAATGAAATATCTGGAATCTACATACTATATTGATTTTGAAGAGGAATCAGTCCAGAATCTGATTGCTGAATTTAAGAATGACGCTTTATCTGATAAAGAGAAATCCATTGGAATTTACACTAAAGTACGGGATCACTGGAAGTATGACCCTTACAGCATAAGTTTTTCGAAAGATAATTATAAATCAAGCTGTATTGCCCAAAAACAGACAGGAAACTGTGTTGAAAAATCCATCATACTCATAGCCTGCCTTCGCGGGCTGGGAATACCTGCCAGACTGCATTTAGGGAAAGTGAAAAATCATATAGCGGTTGAAAGATTAACCGAAAAGTTTGGCTCCAATGAACTGACGCCCCACGGAATGGTGAGTGTATATCTTGACAATAAATGGTTAAAAATGTCTCCGGCTTTTAACAAAACTTTATGTAAGAAACTGAAGGTTGAACCCCTGGATTTTGACGGAGAAAACAATTCCTTTTTACAACAGTACAATAGTGAAGGAACCCGGTTTATGGAATATACAGACGATTACGGTTATTTTGAGGATATTCCTTTTGATTTTATGCTTCAAAAGCTAAAAGAACATTATCCGGATATTTTTGATACGAATGAAAATATAACAGAATTTAAACTATAATAGGACTTACGCATTTGGGGGAAATAATTATTTGTTAATAAATCGAAAAGACTTAAGTTGCGGACAAATTTAGAAAGAAACAATAAGATATGCAAATCAATTACGCCAAATATTCAGAAT
>JAIBAH010000080.1 GCA_019695295.1 Bacteroidia bacterium
GTTTTCCCTCCTTTTTTTTCGATTTTCCACCCTTTTTCTCTGTTTTTTTTGAAATTTTGACCTAAAAAACAAGTTTTTTAACTAAAATTTAACATTTGATAAGCGACTTGCTGCAACTTGGGTTAAGGAGATGCCCCCGAAATGAGAGAAAAATCATAGAAAAAAAGCCAGAGGAAGGCGAAAAAAAGAATAGACTATTCTTTCAGTAATCCTCTTGCGATAATCATTTTCATGATTTCGTTTGCGCCGCCATAAATTCTTGTTACCCGTGAGGCAGCATAATTTCTTGCGATTCCATATTCCCACATATAACCGTAGCCGCCATGAAGCTGTACGCATTCGTCTGTCATTTTTCCGCACATCTCAGTGGCTTTTAATTTGGCTATGGAAGCCTGAATGGGAGTGAGTTTGCCGGAAGCGTGCAACGTAATGCAGGCATCCACAAAACTCTGATGTACCTGTAAGTCCGCTGCCAAATCTGCGAGTTTGAACTGAGTATTCTGAAAATCTGCAATTCTCTTTTTGAAGGCTTTTCTCTCTGAAACATACTGAATCGTAGTGTCTAATGCACTCGTAGCACTCGCAACTGCTTCTATTGCAATCCCTAATCTTTCTCTTGCAAGCTCTTCCATCATGATATGAAATCCTTTTCTTTCTCCTCCCAATAGATGGGATTTGGGGACTTTTACATCCTCAAAAAACAATTCACAGGTATCCTGAGCCCTGGAGCCGATTTTTTCAAAGGGTTTTCCTTTGGTGTAGCCTTCAAAAGACGATTCAATTAATAATAAAGTGATTCCTTCATCAGGAGTTCCTTTATTGGTACGGCAGGCACAAATCACAAAATCGGACACATAGCCATTCGTTATAAAGGTCTTGGAACCATTCACTAAATAATAATCTCCCATGTCTTTTGCGGTAGTTTTGAGTGCTTTCAGGTCAGAGCCTGCGTCCGGCTCCGTCATCCCGATACATCCTACCCATTCTCCGGAAACCATTTTGGGTAAAAAACGCTGTTTCTGAAATTCGGAACCATATTTTACGATATAAGGTGCCACTATATCTGAATGTACTCCTATCCCAAAATCCACTCCGGCATAACGAAACCGTTCCTGAATCATAGTGGAGAAACTAAAATCCATTCCTGCTCCTCCATAGGCTTCCGGTACATCCATACACAGAAAACCCTGTTCTCCTACCTTTTCCCAAAAAGCATGAGGAACCGCTTTTGCCGCTTCCCATTCAGCATAATGAGGGGTAGCTTCTTTTTGAATAAATTTATCTACAGAATCACAGATAAGTTTATGTTCATCGGAACTGTAAACAGTACGTTCAATCTGAATTTTTGAAAACATATTTTTTAAATATTTTGAATAAAACCAAAAGGTAAAATACCTGTGGCTGGAATACGGCCGCAAAGATAACCGTTTTTTTATTCTTTGAGACAAAGTATTCAGTCTGATTTTCATATTCTGCTGATAACCTGTAAGGCCTCAGGAATACATAAGAGAATTCTTTCCAAAGGGTAGTGCGCATAAAAAGAATATGATTATCTTTGCGCCCGGTTTCGATTTGTTTCTATGTCCTTATTCTTTTAACTGTCAGTCAATGAATCAGAAATATTTTTACCGGGATTTGAAAATAGGGATTTTGGGGGGGGGACAACTTGGGCGTATGCTTTTACAGGCTGCCATTGACCTTAATCTCAATATCCATATTCTGGATCCGGACTCACATGCCCCGTGCAGTGCACTGACCAGAAATTTTCAGGTTGGTTCTCTTACAGATTACGATACCGTTTACCGTTTTGGGGAAGATCTTGACCTTATTACGATTGAAATCGAAAATGTGAATGTGGATGCACTCGAAGCACTGGAAAAAGAAGGAAAAACTATCTGTCCCAAACCCGCAGTAATCCGGATGATCCAGGATAAATGTACTCAGAAGCAGTGGTTTTCCCAGCATAAAATCCCTTCAGCGCCCTACACGATTACACATACACGGGAAGAAGTTGTAAAACAGGTTAATCGCTTTCCCCTCGTTCAGAAACTGGGAAAAGGAGGATATGACGGAAGGGGAGTACATATACTGCGTACTATCGGAGATCTGGCAAAAGCATTTGATGAACCTTCTGTACTGGAAGAGTGTGTAGAGATAGAAAAAGAGATTGCAGTCCTTGCCGCCCGTAATGCAAAAGGGGAGGTTTCCGTTTTTCCAACAGTTGAAATGGTCTTTCATCCTACGGCAAACTTAGTGGAATACTTATTTTCTCCTTCGGATATTTCTCAGGAAACAGAAAAGGAAGTAGTAAAAATTGCTACGGATATTGTCAATAAACTGGATTATACCGGCCTGATTGCGGTGGAGATGTTTCTCGATAAAAATGGCAGGATTCTGGTAAATGAACTGGCACCCAGACCGCATAATTCAGGTCATCACACCATACGCTCTACAGCAACTTCACAATATGAACAGCATCTGAGGGCTATTCTGAATCTCCCGTTGGGTTCTACTCAGTTGCTCCACCCGGCGGCTATGCTGAATCTGCTGGGGGCAGAAGGATATAGCGGCAGTGTAATTTATGAAGGGGTAGAGAAGGCGCTGGCTATTGAAGGGGTATTTCCGCATTTTTATGGTAAATCCATCACTAAGCCTTTCCGTAAAATGGGTCATGTTACTATTCTGGAAGACAATAAACAAAAACTGATAGAAAAGGTAAAATCGGTTCAGAATATTCTGAAAGTAATTTCATAAAAAAATCAATCATTCATGTTAACCATTGCGAATAAAACTTTTGGCTCCCGTTTGTTTACCGGTACAGGAAAGTTCCGGAATAATTCAGAAATGGAAACGGCTATTCTGGCCTCCGGCTCCGAGTTGGTAACTGTAGCACTCAAAAGAGTAGATATGCATAATGAACAGGATGATATACTCAGACATCTTAAACATCCTGCAATCAATCTGTTGCCGAATACTTCCGGAGTAAGAAATGCCAAAGAAGCCATTTTTGCAGCAGAATTGGCAAGGGAAGCCCTTGAAACCAACTGGCTGAAACTGGAAATTCATCCTGACCCCAAGTATCTTATGCCTGACCCAGTGGAAACCCTCAAAGCGGCGGAAGTGCTGGTAAAAGCTGGATTTATAGTACTTCCCTATATTCATGCTGATCCTGTACTTTGTAAACGACTGGAGGAGGTAGGAGTGGCTGCAGTTATGCCATTGGGGGCACCGATAGGGAGTGCCAAAGGCTTACTCATGCGTTCTATGCTGGAAATTATCATCAGTCAAAGCAATATTCCGGTTGTCATTGATGCCGGGATTGGGACTCCGTCACATGCAGCAGAAGCAATGGAGCTGGGAGCTGACGCAGTACTGGTAAATACCGCAATCGCAGTGGCAGGCAATCCGGTTGCGATGGCCAACGCTTTTCGGATGGCAGTAGAAGCCGGAAGAATAGCCTTTGAATCTCAGTTTGTGAAGCCTTATTCCGGTGCCCGCCCAAGCAGCCCGCTTACTGCTTTTCTGGATGAAGAAGAGTAGTTTGGCAGGTTTCTCGCTAAGTGGGGAAGGGTTTCTCGCAAAGGTGCTATGCTTGCTGGTTTGTATCGGTTAAGTAATCTCCCGCTAAGTCACTAAGTTTTTTTGGGGGGAAGGGTCTCTCGCAGAGCCGCAAAGTCGCTATGCTTTTTGGATAAAAAACTTTCTTTCTTTGCGCTCTCTGCGGCTTTGCGTGAAAATATAAAAAGCCTTTGCGCGAAAAAAATAAAATCCCCTGAACTATTATTGAAAACTCAATGACAATTCAGGGGCTGTTAAGATAATGTATCTGTTAAAGCTGTATTTCAAAAGGAGTTTATTCAAAATCTCCCATATATTTTTTGTTGGGGTTAAGCACGACATCCCTGCTGCCACTATCGGCTCCTCTTTCGCTCATTCCTCCTCTTTCACTCAAGCCTCCTCTTTCACTGTTTTCAGGCTTCATGGCGGAGAGTTGCTGCTGAAGCTGAATCATCTGAGCCTGATTATCTAACTGTGTTTTGATTTGCTGAGTCTGTTGAGTAGCTGCAGCGGCTGCCCCTTTGGTATTATCGAGATTGACATTGAAAGGCAATAGTTTAGAAGGAATCGAGAAGATAGAAGAAAGAACCCTTACAGGAATATTGACAAAAGCCATAAGCTGACTGGGCCTTGTAATAGAAATGCTCTTGGGAAATCCTTTGTCAAAGTCCATGGAAAATTCATATTTGATATATCTAGGTCGCTCTACTTCCACCAAATGTACTTTATAAGGATGAGGAAGGGTAACATAATGCCTCTCAGCAGACTTTCCCGCCTTAAAGGTAAGTTCGGCTGCGGCCATAGGCTTACAGAAAATTCCGTTCCCTGAATCTGTATGCAAAACGGGTTTCCCGGCCGACATTGAAGACTCCTGCTCCTCAAACAAACGGATTTCCACACTGGGGAAAAAAGAAGGATTATTCGGGCTTTTAAAGCTTTCGAGTTCTTTATTTACCTGCTCAAGTTCAGTACTGATAAAAGGATCAAAAGTAACCTGATAAACAAGTACTTCCCTTGCGATATCCCTGTCCACGAACTCCGGTATTCCCCCGATAATCTGTGCAATCTGCTTTCCGAGTTCTCCGATTTTTCCTAATATTTCCCCTGTCTTATCATCAGACACCGTATGAACCTTACTGAGGAAACCTTCAGGGGTAAACTCTACTGAAACAGAATCATCTGTCCATGCATTGTAGTGGTATTGTAAATAATAGCGATGCCTTGTGTCAGCAGTCTGAATCACTTCGTGTTCAAAACGGAATGCATATTTGGTTTCTCCGTTTTTTACCTGTGCTGCTCTGAAAAGTTTTAATTTCACCAGCGCTTTCGGTAAAAAGTAGCAGTTAAAATTACTCCCAAAGGAAGACTTGGAGGAAGTAAGGATATATTTAATAGCCATAAAATAGATGATTAAAAGATTTGAATAATTAATTTTAAGAAAACACTAAAAATGAACCTTTCAAAATTCATTACAATATTACACAAAATTATTTCTATTATAAACAGTTCGCACAAAATTTATTGCAATTTAAACAAAATAGAGAGATAATTTAAAAATAAACACTATATTTACCCCGTTTTAGAATGATATCTATATAAATTAACTACAATTTTATCGAGGAATTAAATATTTACTAAACCAGATTTTATGAAGAAAATATTTTTATTGATGATTGCTTGCTGTTTGGGGTTAACTGTATTTTCCCAGCAAAACGTTGGGATTGGAACCACAACCCCGAGACCAAGAGCGATTCTTGATTTAACTGCAACGGATAAGGGCTTTTTACCTCCAAGAACTGACCCAATGTCTATTCCCGGTTTGGGGGCTCAGGACGCAGGGTTACTGATTTTTAATCCTGCGGATAATTATTACTATTACTGGACAGGTACTCAGTGGCTTACCCTTCCGGATCAGGACTGGCAAATCATTGGAGGTGGAGCAGCTCAGTATTCTATTCCTCCAATTGTAGGGATAGGAACCCCTGTACCTGCTGCTACGCTTCATGTAAAAGGAACAGTTATTTTTGAGTCGCTGTTAGGTTCTCTCGATTCTACGGTTCTTGTAGTGGATGGTTTAGGAAATGTAACCAGAAGAGTTCTCCCTTTAAGCTCCTGGGATGGAGACAATCAATCGCTTGCTTTGATAGGAAATACCCTTTCAATCAGTGGAGGTAACAGCGTTAACCTGCCTTTTACGACGATCAATGCCGGTTTTGGTCTTGTCAGCTCGGGACCTCAGGGAAATCAGACCATTGATGTTCAGGCCAATAATGGTCTTAACGTGGACCCTGTGGCGGATGCCGTTCAACTGGGCGGGCCGCTGATTGAGAATACAGCGATTACCAACGGAAATTTTAACCTCGATGTAAACCTCAATGGAACAGGGCGTTTTCAGGTACAAAATAATGGAAATCCCCTGATTCATGCGGATAATACCAATAATGGCAGAATTGGTCTGGGAACCGGCGCAGTTTCTTCCAACAATGCTTTTGTAGAGATGGTAGCACAGTCAAGAGGGCTTTTGATTCCGGAAGTTAGTGACGTACAGATGAATGCGATTCCGGTTGCTGCTCCTCAGGATTTAGGATTAATGGTGTATAATACAGATGAAAATGTACATATGTACTGGAACGGAACCTGCTGGCTTCCGGTAGGGGTTACAATCTGTACGGATTTCTCTATTAATTGTGGGCCGGGCTCAGGTTGTATTTATACCAGTACCGCTTCCGTTTTGAATTTTGATTTACCGATTACGCTGAATTCAGGAAGTGCAGTTCCGGTGATTGTGGCGGTTGCGGGTGTTCCAAACGGCGTAACGGTGGGCTTTTCTTCTACTTCTGTAGTCCCTACTGATACGGTGAATGTAACCATTTCCGGTTCCTCCAACGCTACTCCGGGGGTTTATAATCTGAATTTCATCGCTTTATTCGGCCCTATTGTTCAGCAATGTACCTATGTGCTTACCGTTGTTCCGGGTTCTCTTACTATTTCCAGCACAAGCGGGGTAGTAAATGAAATCAATGTAGCTCCGAATACCACAGTAGCTTCTACTCAGATAGATATCAACTTCTCATCCGGAGCTTGTTCAGCCTGTGCTCAGGGACTTTTATCGGTCTCCAACGTTCCGGCGGGCGTTACAGCAAATATTTCTACCAACCCGATATCTACTTCAGGAGGATCAAGCGTAATTACTTTTACGTCTAATTCCTGTGCCAATGTAGGAATTTACAATATTCTGATTACCCTGGATTTATGCGGTCAGCTTGTGAATTTCCCCTATACCCTCGAGGTGGACACTTCTGTAATTGACATTAACGCAAATGCCAGCAATCTGAATCTGTTTAATATGGCTGCTACTCCACCTTGTCCCATAAATCTGAATGTCAATATTGCACCGGGTGTGATTGTAAACAGTAATTCTACTGCGATTCCTGCAATAACTACCGGATTGTTTCCTGCCGGAAGTATTATTAGTTTAAATGTGGCCTGTGATGCCTATATCGTTGGAAAAGGAGGGGATGGTGGCCGTTCCGATAATGACTGGACAGTTCCTTCCTGTAATAATATCAATGGTTTACCCGGTGGTCCGGCTTTGGTTATACAAACAACAGGAGTAACCGTAAATACAAGCGGAAGCTGCAACGGGCTTGTCGGCGGCGGCGGCGGCGGCGGTGGTGCCGGTTCTGACGTTGTACATGGTAGTTTATGTATGCTTCCCGGCTTTGATTCCGGTGGAGGCGGTGGGGGTGGTGCCGGTAGTGGTCTTGGAGGGGTAACACCCGGAGGCGACGGATGTACTACCAACTCAGGTACGAATGGTACTCAGCCTCCTTCTGCAACACCTTTCGGATTGGGTGGAGGACCCTGTACGGATAACTGCTCATTCTCAATTCCTTTCATCGGTACATTCTCTTTCAACTATGCAGGAGGTGTCGGAGGAAACGGAGGAAACTGGGGACAACCCGGAAGTAATGGTACGGGATACAACTGCGGTGGCTCCGGAACCTGTTCTATTCTGGGCGGAACGACTGGTTGTGATATCGGTTCTGGCGGTGCCGCCGGTCCTGCAATTATCAGCAACGGAAATACCTTTACGTATATCGGACAGAATATCGGACCTATCAACTGTACCGGTTCATGTATTCTTACAGACCCCGGAATCGCCGGCTCTGTTCAATAATTCCATTTTCCTGATTAACAGTATTTGATTATGAAAATAAATGTAAAAATACTCGTTCTGTTATTAGGATTTTCCGGAGGAATCCGGCTGCTTGCTCAGCCCTCCACCAATCCGGTAATCTTTTATAATAATGGTGCCAATATCAGTATTAAAACCGGAGCCACTGTTTTTGTGAATGACGCTTCTGTTCAGAATGCGACAGGTCAGCTGGATAATGCCGGAACTTTACTCATTGAAGGAAATTTCATAAATGACGCCAATGCTACTGGTAGCGGTACTTCTTCGGGTGTGTATGAAGTGAAGGGGAACTGGCAGAATAACGCCACTTTCCAGGCCGATCAAAGTCATGTAAAGCTCAATGCGCCTTTTAATCAGTTGATTACAGGGACACAGGTTACTTCTTTTTATGACCTCTCCATCGATAGTGCTACCATCAAAACTCAGACACTCGACGCTTTTACTACGAATATTCTGAGCCTGAACGATGCGGAACTTGCTACGGATATTAATAGGATGACTGTAAGCAACGACGGACTGAATGCTATCACAAGAACTACGGGTTTTGTAAGCAGCCTCGGCGGAGGACAACTTATCCGCAATACGAATCTGAACAGTTATTATCTTTTTCCCGTTGGCTCAAGTTTGGGTACTGTACGGTATCGCCCGGTTTTCATTCAGCCTGAAAATACAACTGCCAATTCATTTGGGGTAAGGATGGCCAATACAGACGCAACTGCTGAGGCTTATGACCGGAATATCAGGGAAACCGATATCTGTTTAATCAATCCCAATTATTACCACAGATTGTATCATAATACCGGAAATGCAAATGCAAATATCCGGTTTGTATATGATATCCTGGCGGACGGAGACTGGGAAAGAATCTCTCACTGGCAAAATGTACCTCAATGGGAAAAGCAGCAAACAACAACTGCTGTATGGAACGGGATGAATTATGCTCAGCTTACCAACTGGGGCAATTACAACTCGTCTGCTTTTGCGCTTTCTAACCTCGAGCCAATCATAGATACAACGAATCTCGATGTGAAATTTGAATATTGTGGACCTACCGGATATATTAAAGGAATTATCATCCGGAATGTAATGTCTGGTACAACCTACAATTGGTCAGGCCCTGCAGGCGTTATCCTTACAGGGATAGTGGATAATAATGGGAATATTCCTGATATTACCAATCTGACTGCGGGGGTTTATACACTTACCATCAACAAACCCAACGGATGTAATGCTTCCATGAGTTTTACAGTGGATTTTGTCCCAACTTTTACGCATAATATCATTACTTCGGATGTAAAATGTTTTGGTACAAGCAGCGGCGCAATCAACCTCCAGGTTTTTGGCGGGTTTAATCCTTTTGCCTACAATTGGTCTAACGGCGTTACTACTCAGGATAATAATAATGTTCCTGCCGGGACTTACGTCGTAACGATACGGGATGAGCAGAATTGCGTTAAGAAAGATACAGTGGTGATTAATCAGCCTCCAAAACTGGTTGCCGAGATAGATTTCACCCCTGAGACCTGCGAGCAAAGTAATGCTACTGCAGTGGTAGTCCCTTCAGGTGGAGTACCGGGTTATACCTATACCTGGAATACCACCCCGGAACAATATGGCCCGGATATTTCAGGTGTACCGGCTGGTAACTATCAGGTGCAGATTACTGATGCGAATGGCTGTAAACTTACCAAGTTTGCAAACATAAACAATATTGCCACTCCGATTGCTTTTTTTGATGCAAGCATTGATACAAGCATGCAGGTGATTCTTTCCAACGCAACAGTTTCATTCAACAATCAGTCTCAGTATGCGAATAGTTATCAGTGGTCTTTCGGGGATGGATTTACTTCCAATGTAAAAAATCCCGAACACACTTATGGTGCTCCCGGCGATTATTTGGTTATCCTTACTGCTTACAATAGTGTAGGCTGTTCTGATGAATATGCATTAGGTCCGTTTCATATTGTACCCAATGGGGCACTTTATTTCCCGAATGTATTTACCCCTAATGGTGACGGACGCAATGATGAATTTATGGCAGTAGGGCAGGGGGTAGCTATATTCAGAATGACCATCTTTGACCGCTGGGGCAAAGAAATTGTAACCTATAATTCTATCTACGACCGCTGGGACGGCAAATCCAAAGGCCAGGATTGTCCGGAAGGAGTATATACCTATGTGGTTTATTACCGGTTGAATAATGATGCAGAAAAGAAAATGGGAGGTACAATCACTTTAATTAGATAATTTCCTTAAAATATAGTATTTTTGCAGCGGAAAGGTGGTTACTTTAGGTTTCCACCTTTCTTTTTATACAGAACCTATTTTTTCAGGATGAAAACTAAACCACATAAAATTAATTCGGGAGCGGTAAACGTCATTACACTGGGATGCTCCAAAAATCTCGTTGATTCAGAAGTGCTCCTTTCTCAGTTAAAGGGAAATAATATACAGGCCGGGCACGAAGAAGAAAAAAGCAATGCCGGCATTATTGTGGTGAATACCTGTGGTTTTATTGATAAGGCAAAAGAAGAATCGGTCAATACGATTTTACATTATATTGATAAAAAAGAAAAAGGAGAAATTGAAAAACTTTTTGTGACGGGGTGTCTTTCGCAAAGATACAAGGACGATCTCATGCTGGAAATGCCGGAAGTAGATGGTTTTTTTGGGACTCAGGATATGCCCGACTTAGTCAAATCTCTGGGTGCAGATTATAAGAAAGAACTTCTCGGAGAAAGAGTCCTTACTACTGATTCTCATTATGCTTACCTGAAAATAGCGGAAGGCTGTAATCGTCCCTGTAGTTTTTGTGCGATTCCACTGATGCGGGGCAAAAATGTATCCCGTTCTCTCGAGTTTTTGGTGGAAGAAGCGGAGTTTTTGGTGAAAAAAGGGGTAAAGGAAGTGATGCTCATTGCGCAGGACCTTACCTATTACGGAATTGATCTGTACGGAACCCGAAAACTCGATGACTTACTGAACCGCCTTGCAGACGTAAAAGGGCTGGAGTGGATTCGGCTGCATTATGCCTATCCTTCCGGATTTCCCGTTGAAATTCTGAAAACGATGAGAGAAAGGGAAAATATCTGTAATTATCTGGATATTCCTTTGCAACACGCTTCAGATAATGTACTGAAACTTATGAGAAGGGGGATAAACCGTAAAAGAACGGAAGAACTTATGCAGCAAATCCGTGACGAAGTTCCCGGAATTACGCTTCGTACTACTATGCTTGTAGGACATCCCGGCGAAACACAGGAAGACCACGAAGAATTGCTGGAGTTTGTCAGACAGCAAAGATTTGACCGCTTAGGTGTTTTTACCTACTCTCACGAAGAAAACACCTATGCTCACCGGTATGAAGACCTTATTCCGGAGGAGGAAAAAGAAAGCAGAAAAGAAGAAGTAATGGAAGTTCAGCAGGAAATTTCTTTTGCCAAAAACCGGGAAAAAATAGGAAAAGTATATAAAACCCTGATTGACAGAAAAGAAAACGGATATTTTGTGGGAAGAACAGAGTCAGATTCTCCTGAGGTGGACAATGAAGTCCTCATTTCAGACAAAGGCCTGAAAATCGGGAATTTCTACAATGTAAAAATCCAGGATGCAATGGAATACGATTTAATGGGTACAATTGAATAATTTCTCAGGGAATCACTGCGAATAATTCTCCTGTTTTTTGTTCCGGAACAATCCGTTCCGGTTGTCTTTCCTGTTTGATTCTTAACTCCTCTGACATCCAGTGTAAGGGAAAAGTCTCTCCTTTCTGGTATTTTTCGAATAAAATCATAATACAATCTGCCACATTTTCAGGAGTAACAAAAGCGGTATTGATTACCACATTGAAGTTCCTGTAATCTGCGCAATCCGCTCCGTATTCTCTTAAAAAACGCATATTCTCACTTTTTTTCCTTGCCCGGATATCTGCTACCGCCTCTTCAATTGTCTGATAGGCTTCGCTTTTCCGGTTTTTGTCATTCATGATTCTTTCTGCCGCTACCCAGGTATCCACTTTCAGATACACTTTAAAGGAGTCCGGGATAAAAAACCACGCAAGGCGGGAGTCAACAAGACAGGGATTGGCGTCAAAGCGCAGGTTCTTGAATACGCTGTCGATTTCTTCATCAATTTCAGGGTGTGAATCCGTGTAATTATTCAGTTCAAGGGTGGTCATATTCATACGGGCTGCAATTTCTCTCTGAATTACACCGGTAGAGATTACCGGATACCCCAGTCTTTCCTTCAGGATTTTTCCAACCACGCTTTTTCCGCTGCCTAAATCCCCTGTAATGGAAATCTTGTTTTTCATAACGTATTTTTCCTTTTGCTTTGAAATTAGGTCGCAAAGTTAGTGCTTTTTATGAAATAACCGGAATTTATTCCTGAAATATACAATAGCCGGTGGAAAGGGACTCTCCACCGGCTATCGGATTATGAAAAACTATAAAATTTAATTGTCTGCGTTATCAAACAGGATATCAGCGATATTATCCACCTGCGCACCGCAATTGTCCGCATTGGCAAGTACTACTACCCCGATTTTTTTGGCAGGATCCCACCACATACGGTTACTAAATCCAAAACCGGTAGTTGAAATCCCAATTACTGATCTTCCTCCGGGGGTTACAGAGTATCTCCAGCCGGTTGCCTGATCCGGATTTGCTACGGGGAATGCCGGGGTAAACAAATCCAGTGTAGTAAGAGGGGCAATCATTTGCTGAGTCTGATATTTACCACTGTCAGAATAAGTCAGCAATAATCTGGAAAGGCTTGTGATGCTATTCCAGTACTGACCGCCGGGATAGTAAGGATATCCGTAGTTTTGAATCGGAGCCATTGCACCGGCAGAATTATCATGCATTGTAGCGATATTTTCATCAATCAGTTCATTCAGGAAGAAACCACAGTTAAAGAATCCTAAATCTGTATTGATTTGTGCTTTGGCGTACTCATTGATATTGGTACCGGCTACTCTTTCTACAATATAGGCAGCAAGAGAAATTGCTACTTTGGAAGGCTCATAATATCTTCCGGGCTTGTCCATAGCGGAGAAATTAGCGGTAGTATAGTAAATTCCGGTTGGGGTAAGGTACTCCTTAAGGAAATCCTTCAGCGCAATCGGAGAGTCACCAATCGTAGTGAGTGCGTTCAGCTGACCGGGGTTATCAAGAATACAGGAAGTGCCTGATAATAACATTCTTAATGTAATCGGGTCATTCGGATAAGTAGGATTATCTACTCCAAAAGGTAAATACTGATCAATATCCACATCTGCGTCCACAAGCCCTTGGTCGTGCAACTGCATTACAGCCATCATTACAACCATGTTGGAAAGGTCGCCTGCATAGAAGTTGGTTTGTACTCCTACATAAGGCGTATCGTTAACGGGGAAATTGTTAAACTGATAGCCATAGCCTTTCAAAAACTCAATTTTATTCTTCTTAATGACACCAACCGCAACTCCCGGAATACTTCCTGTAGTCATTTCTGCTTTAATTGCAGCATTAATTGCAGGGGTATAGCTTGACTGACCGTACAAGTCCGGATTAAACGGATACGGATCTGTAAAAGGTTGTTTTTTACAACCCGTAAATACCACAATGGAAAGAATAAGCGAAAAAAGTAAAGAACATTTTTTCATATTAAAAAATTTATGAGTGAATTTATTTAAACAATAAAACGTTTCAAAACCCCGAATAGCGGCTTTGAGTTGCAAATTTAAGAATGATTCAATAGAATGGAATAAAAATATGATTTTTTTTTGAAAATTTTGTGTTTTTTTTGATTTACAGCTGAAAAAGGATGTTTTTATATGCTTTTTTAACAAAAAACAGTTTTTTTCTTTTTCCCGGTTTTCTCTGCCTGTTCTACTTTTACAATGTATTCAAATGCGTCAGGCACCTTGCAGGAGGTATTACCCATAAATACCTGTACCTTTCCGATTGCTTTCGCTGTATCTTTTGCTTTTTCTGTCAGTAAGCCTACAAAGGAGCCGGCGGAAATCACAAATCCATTCATGGTATATTTTACCCGGTTGGGTTGAGTGTGAATATTCTGTGCGATAAAGTCGAGCAATCCGGAGATAGCGGCCACATTCAGGTCTTCGTCTTTTCTGAGGCTCATCAGACAGGAAAGCGTAGCCCATCCGGAAGAAGCAATGGTTTCAACCGGCGACTGAATCCACTCTACTCCTTTTTCCCAGCCGTGTCTGCTTTCGGCAGCTACCCATGCTACAGTATATTCCGAAATCATTTCCCATTCCGCTTTTTCAACCCAGCGCTGAAGGTCTTCCGGAGTCATCTGTAAAGGGTCAGAAATAAGCCCTGCAAGATACATTGCGTCGGAGTTCAGGGTGTCATATAATCCCAGCGCCAGCGCATGATTTTTCCGGATTCTTTTTTGAATCACTTTTAAATCGCCTACCTTTACGCCGAAAAGTTCTCCCTTTGCTCCATGATTTCTGAAGGTTTTGCGGGTTTGTTCTGTTCCCAAGGATTCCAGTTCCTGCATGATTTCCTTTACTTCTGTATTCATAATTCTATGTGTTTTTTTTTTACAAAAATAGTCGTTTTTTTTGAGATAAAAAACAGGTTTTTCAGGAAAAATGATGCTAAATTATGCATTGATACTCTCCTCCTTTTGAGAATGACTCGCTGGTTCTGGTCTTATTTTTCTCAAGCGGACGCTTGAGGTTGGTATAGCACAATAAATCCTACAAAAATAACCCTATTTCGCTGGTTCAGGCGTCCGCCTGAACCCATAATTCCCAAGCATCCGCTTTGAATTAATACCATTTCCTTTTAAAGAAGGCTTATATTTTTTTGTTATTTTCTTTAAGATGTTTTATTTTGATTAGAAAGATACGACTTTTTTATATCAAAACGGTATAAATTATGGATTGATACTTTCCTCATTTTGAGAATGGCATCAATAAGGCAATTCCGCTTTTTCGTATTCATTCAGTTGACGAAGGTCATATAAAATTTCTCCTTTGTCATTAAAAGTGATATTCATGGGTTTGAATTTTGCTCCCATTACAAACTCGGTGGCCTTATAGGAATTTCGCCAGTATATATGCTGAGAGCGGGTTTCGTCATAGGCTTTAATCGTTACAAACACCTCAACCTGATTGGTTTGAATATCCTCCATCGTCCAGCCGACTAAAGGGCTGTTTTCACTGATGGGATGAACAATCGTCCAGCTCATACTGAAAAACATAATATTATTTCTTTCCAGTTCCAGTTG
Organism: Bacteroidia bacterium; assembly: GCA_019695295.1. Classification (GTDB taxonomy): domain Bacteria; phylum Bacteroidota; class Bacteroidia; order J057; family J057; genus JAAFHL01. The sequence goes on from JAIBAH010000080.1 coordinate 15,005, forward strand.
TACATACGTTCTTTTTTGAGTTTCAGGATGAATATAGGTAATCATTACAATGGCTTCTGTTTCAAGTAGTTCATTCATTTTGGGATTGGCAACCCTCACCATTAAGGCCGTAATTCCCCTGTAAGGTGCAATGAGAGCATTCGTACTGTATTTCAGGGTGAAAACGGGGCGGGTGAAACGACCGTATATCAAACCCGTAAAAACAGCAAAACCCAGTAAGCCCAGCAGGGATTCCAGCGCAGCCACTGCACTTGTCATTTGTCCGAGGGGACTGATTCTGCCATAGCCAACGGTGGTGAGCGTTTGGGCGGAGAAGTAAAATGCCTCCCAGAAGCTCTCTGAAGCGGTATTGGCCTGAATGCCTGCCAAATGCTCTACCCCAATCAGTACATAAATCAGCACAAACAGGAAATTGACCAGAATATAGCCGGTAATGATTACGAGTAAAAACGTAAACCAATTCATATTCAGTAGGGTGTAAAATACATCCATCCTTTCCCAGATACTGACTCCGACCCGACGGATATTGGATTTGCCATTTTCATTGATAAACCGGATATTGGAGTCATAGGTATTTAAGCCAAATCCGGGATCTGTTTCTACCTTATTTTTGTTGGTATAATTTTCTCTGATATATTTAATAATGTCATTCATCATAATTTTGGTTCTTTGAGTGTAAGCATAAGTTAGTTATTCTGAGAAAACAGGGTTTTGAAAAAGAAAAAGGAGATTAGTTTTTTATTTTCCGTTTTTTAACCAATTTCCCCGTCAGAAGGTTAATAGTGAAAAAAAACATGAATACACATCAAACATTAACCGAACTCACTCACAATTTATTTTATCTCAGCGAAAGTGATTATCCTTTGGAGGTAATAGGGGAGGAGAAAGCCGAAGAAAGAGCCGAAATCATGATGAAAATCATAGAATCGGAGGCTGAAGAGTCAGAAGAAACCCCGGCGGGCGTAGAAATTACTGATTTGGATACGTTTTTCCGCAATGCAATGACTGTTTATGATGAAAGCAGCGATACGGAAGTGACACTGGCTTCCAGAAACAAAGCCCTGGTTGATTTTCTGAAAAATGCCTGTGGCGAAAGTATTCACTGTTTCAAATTTGGCAGCCAGCCCGAAAAATTTGTATATATCGTGGGAAAATCAGCGGAAGGGTACATTATGCTGAAAACCAAAGTCGTTGAGACTTAGGCTTTTTGCAGGACCTCCGGGATTAATTTGACCATAAATACCACAATTCGGAAAGATGAGCGATTTTTTCTCCTTTGTAATAAGGGTAAAGTCTTTCCCGGTCCACAAGTATCGCCCGTATTCCCATGGAAAGGGCTGTTTCAATATCTAATTTCAGGGAATCCCCTACAAAAATCACTTCTTCCGGACTGCATTGCAGGGTTTGGAGCGCAATCTGGAAAAACATAGGGTCTGGCTTTCGGTATCCTACTATTTCGGAGCAAAAAACAGGCTCAAAATGGGTCGAAAAATACTTTTTCAGTTTTTCGGGCAGGCTTTTATCCCAATTGGAAAGAATCCCGATGGGTAAAGGAATTTCACCCAGAAAAGCGGTATCTTCAAACGGAACCCAGGGAAGATAAGTGCAACGTTCAAAGATTGTATCCAGCATTTTTTCATCCGGAATGATTCCCAGACTAAAGAGAAAAATCTTATTGAATTCCTGATAAAACGTTTTGGATGTTTTGTCCGGAAAAAGGATGGCTTCGGAAATCAACCGGTGCTTCTCAATCAGAAACGGAATAGGAATATCGTATCCGTATTCTCTTAGTACTGAGTCTATTCTGAGATATACGTCCGGCTTCATCAGCAACGTATTGGCTACATCAAATAAAATCACTTTTGGGCTTTTCATTCTTTCGTATTTTGAAAAACAGTTTTTTGAAATACAAGACTCACAAAGTCCTGATCAATAAAGATAATGCGGAGTATTTTTATCCTTAATCTCAGAAAGCGGCGTATCCGGAAAAATCACATCGAGTAAAATCCGCATTGCACTGCCTTTGCGAATTACAGGCTTTTGGGGAGTGATTCCGAGCAGATGTTCTTCTACCGCATAACGGATGTCTTCAAACCCAAACTGAGAGCGGATGGAATTGGTGCCGGAAAAACGGCCGTTGATTTCAAACGGATAAATTTCTCCTGTTTCGGTAACGATAGACTGAATATTACAGGGGCCGGTGAGGTTAAAGGCTTTAATCATTTTCTGAATCGTGGCTTCTGCCCATTCGTCGTGTGCAAAGGTAACCTCACATTTGCTGGTAGCACCGGAAGACAATTCCCTTTCAAAAGTAATATGCCCGATATTTTCCCCGTTTTTGAGTACATAAAAAGCGGTAGTGATTTCTACTCCTTTGTAGAGATTCTGTACTACGTAATCATCTTTGAAGCTTTGTATATTTTCAGGATTAAAAAACAGGTTACGGGAGCCTCTTCCTTCCCGGGGTTTTACGATATACTGACTGAATTGTCCCTGATATTCCGAAGGAAGTACCGATTCGGCAAAAGGGATATCATGCTGAGAAAAATGCGTATAGGTACGGTATTTGTCCAGAAAAATATGAGAAATATGTCCGTCAGCACAGGCAACTGCCGGAAGTGAGGCTTTATTGCTGCCCAGATAATACGTTTCGTAATCTGTGGAGGGAAGGATTAAGTCAATGTTTTCGGCTTTGCAGATTTCTATCATCCGGGGAATATAATTTTCATCATAAGCATAAGGTACTTCATATACCTTATCACACAAATAATTTCCGGCGGAAACAAACTCTGAGTTGGTTCCAACGATAAAAAACTCATGTCCCTGAATGCCTCTTACATTACGGACAATTCCCTGACCTACATTCCCCCCGATTCCTGTAACTAATATTCTTTTCATAATAATTCCTGAATTCCTTTGATTAAACTGATTTTGGTGCTGAATTGCAATATATTTGCGGTATGCGAAGCGTCGTATTCAAAAGAAGGACTGGAGTCTTCTCCCTGAAATACGATTTCACAACCGGTGAGTTCCTGGATTATGCGGGCTACTTCGAGATTGCTCACAGAATATCCGCTTACTCCCAGATACACTTCGTTTTTTCCTCTTGATGCGGCGCTCACGGCAATCTGAGCCGCGTCCGAAACATGTATATAATCCTGCTTTCGTTCTCCCTTACCCCAAACCGTGATTTCTCCTTTGGACTGAGACTGCGCAATCATACTGGGTAAAAATGTCCCGCCAAACATCCCTTTTCCATACAGGGAAGTATAGCGGATGATTGAAAAAGCAGGGTGATTTCTGACGATATATTCTCCCGCTACTTTGGAAAGCCCGTACAAAGGCGGATTGTCCATAGGGGTATTTTCCGTGATTTTTTGCTTTGCCGGAGGATTGCCATATACAGAAATACTGGAAGCATACACAATCTTTGAGCCGGGAAAATGTGTGCAGACTGTATAAACCAGCAATACATTGGCCTCTACCACCTCAGAATCGGGTACATTGTACTTTCCGTACGGGATTTTGGCAGCGAGTAAAAATACCACATCATAATCCGGCTTAAGGGAGGTAAGATGGTTCATTTCTACCATTTTTATCGCTACATCCGGAGGCTGAAGATAGTAAACACCTTCGGTATCCCATCCTTTTGAGAGGCAGGTTTGGGTCAGTGCATTGCCCAGAAAACCATTGATACCGACGATTAGCACCCGCATTTTATGTAAGCATTAAAGGTTTGGATAAGATTCTCATCGGATTGCCTATGACAGACGCACCCGGAGGTACAGACTTTGTAATCACGCTTCCGACTCCCACAATCGTATCTGCACCGATATTAACCCCATTGGCGATTACGCTTCCGGAGCCGATAAAGGTACGGTCACCGATGTCAATGAATCCCGCAGTGGTTACTCCCGGACAAAGGTAACATACTTCGCCTACTTTGGTATCATGAGAGACAGTCACCGAATTGTTGAGCAACGTTCCGCTGCCAATGACGGTATTCTTATCCACATTACACATCGGATACATATACACTGCACTGCCGATATGAGCCATGGGTGAAACATAACAGGTAGGGTGAATTAAAGCGGGAAGAGAATATCCTTTTTCCGTCAATTCCTGAATGATTTTCTGTTTCAGTTTCAGGTGTTTATATCCCAGGCAGACAAAAAAATCATAATCCCTGAATTCCGGGCGGGAATACTCCATGAAAGGGAAAGCCTTTATCGTGCCGGTGTCGGGTTTTGAGGCTTGAATGTCATCAAAAACAATCACTTCCTCCGGTTGTAAAACCGTTTCAGCCAGCGAGAAAATCTGCTGACCAAAATCTCCGAAACCAATAAAAGCGGCTCTTTTCATATCAATATTTTCGGTATCTCTGTTGCTGAATATTAGATTTTTATGGACGCAAATAAATCTTCGTGCTGTTTTGCTACCTGAGACCATACAAACCGGGTTTTGACTCTTTCGAGCGAAGCCTGCGACATTCCGGCTTTTTCACTCTGAGGCAAATCATGAAAAGCAATCAGTTTCTGAACGAGGTCTTCTACATTTTTCTTTTCTATAATATACCCGTTGGTTTCGTCCACCAGTTCTTTGGTAGCCCCTACATCGGTTACGATTACCGGCATTCCTTCTGTCATTGCTTCCAGAACTACGGTAGGCATTCCTTCAAAAAGGGTGGGTAAAACAAATAAATGATGCGTTTTGTATAATTTAAAAAGGTCTTCGTCCGACACAAACCCCAGAAAATGCACATTGGTAAAAGGATATTGCTGTTTGTAGCTTTCAAACAGAGGCCCTTTACCGGCAAGCGAAAATACGAATTTATTTCCGTATCCTCTTTCGTTCAGAATTTTTACGGCTTTCATTAGTACATCAATTCCTTTATTGAAAGCAAATCTGCCTACAAAAAGGCAATGAATCGGGTCTTTTATGCCCGTTTTAATGATTTTCTCCTCTTTGGATGCCGATAAGTTTACGGCATTGGGAATCACTGCCACCTGTGTTGATTTATTCTTTACTGCATGATTCAGGATGTCTGTGAGTCTTCCGCCAAGAGAAATAACGGTATGAGCCGATTTAAAAACATGACGCATTACTTTTCTGAATATACCCAGTTTTCCCCATTCCTGCCAGGTAAGCGTCTGAAACATCTCCAGCCCGTGAGGGTTTACAATGAGTCTGTTTTTTAGTTTTTTTATCCCGTACCAAACGGTGAGTCCCTGAGCATACACCACATAATCAGGATATTGCTTTACGATTTCATACACTTCCCGGCTAAGCTGATATTTTTCCAGGAGGTACTGACGTTTTCCGGGCAAAGGATTGATATGAATCTCTTTGACAGCCGGATTTTCAAACACCCTGATGTCTTTATGAGGGTGAATTACAATTATATCGCAATTGCCATTTTTGGCTAATTCTTCCACTAATAAACGGGTATGCCGCTGAATTCCCCCGATTGCGTGAGGGAATATCCCGTCTGTACAAAAAATTACTTTGAGTGTATGGTTCATTTATGATTTGGTTTCGTAATGTAACCGGGACTCTGTTTTTACAAGCGTTCCGATTCCTTCATCTATACTGATTTCAGGTTGCCATCCTGTAGCGTTTTTGAGTTTGGTGATATCTGCCAGCAAATGCATACGGTCTGTTTTTCTTACCCTGTCAGGATGCTGAACAATTTCAACCGGTTCTCCTATCTGACGGGAAAAAGCCTCTACAATTTCCACTACAGAATACTCAATCCCCCTTCCAAGGTTGAAGGTGTCTATTCCGGAATTGAATTTTTCGAGCAGCATTCTTACGGCTCTTGCCATATCGTAAGTATGGATAAAGTCCCGTTTAGGTTCGAGATTTCCCAGTTCGATGGTTCTTTTTCCCTTGAGAATCTGCAACTGAATTTCAGGAATCAGATGGGGATTGGTTTCGTTGGGTCCGAAAGCGTTGAAAAAACGGCAGATTATCGTAGGAATTTGGGTTTTCTGATAGAAATCACTGCACAGATATTCGCCGGTAAGTTTGGATAATCCGTAAATATCCAGCGGGCCTGTTGCCATATCTTCCCGGATTGCTTCATCATAAATGGGATAAACCGCAGCAGTTGAAGCAAAGAAAAACTTCTCAAGAGAGGGAAGTTTCCGGGCGGCTTCCATGATATTGATAGTGCCCAGAATATTGATATTGGAGGA
>JAIBAH010000202.1 GCA_019695295.1 Bacteroidia bacterium
GAGAGGGATAAAGCCACAAATTTCCCGTTCCGAAAGCGTCCTGTATTGCATTGGGTTGAGATACAGTAAAATACTGATTTCCGGAATAATCATTAAAATTAACGGTATCCGGTTTTGCCAGATTATTGACATTGGAGCCAAGTCCGCCGAGTACCTGATTGGAGAGGTAATCATGCCCACTGCCGTTAATAAATGCACAAATTTTTATATCACCGGCCGGGTTTCCAAGATATGACAGCGGAATTGCAAGTTCCACACCGGTAGAAACAGTAGCCGGGTCGAAGTCCGGTGGCCCAATCTCTCCGGGTGAACCACCCACTCCGGCAATATTGGAATTATTAATCCCTGCAAAGCCACCCAGATAAGTCCAGGCATAGGGTCCGCCTGTATTATCCATCGTAATATCCGGAACCGGAACGTCCGCAAATCCGTTGGGATTTCCACCTGTCTCAATTGCAGCAGAGTATATCGCTATTTTTGGGGTACCTACTTCCGGTCCGTTGGTTATACCCATCCAGAAATCTGCTTCAAACCCTGTGTCAAAAGTAAGTCCGGCCATTTTATTGGGGTCTTCAAACTCAGAAGGCATAGGATTATTGTTCAGTAACTGATTTTGCCCTCCGCTTTTATAGTCAAAAAACAACTCAATTTTATTGTAATTGGACTCCAGATTTCCGGTAAGCATTAAATATAATGTATTATTTGCTATTTTGGCATATCCTCCGTCAAGTTCAGAGCCCATAGTAGCAGTAGTTACGTTTCCCTCGGTATTGTCTCCAAACTGAGTGTAATTATTCTGAAGTACATACATTGTATATCCCTCTGACTGACCCAACTCTCCATTTACAGTAACGGCCTGAGAATGAAGATAATTTGTGTATCCAAAACTACACAAAGCAACACATGTGTAAAAAAATCGTTTCATGTTTTTAAAGTATTTATCAGAAAGTCAAACTGTAATTTACAAATGATTTATTAATTTTATTTATCCTTATAATAAAGCGCAAAATTAATCATTTCATTGAAATTTTTATAAATTTTTTAAATTATATAACAATTTTAGAGAAATTTATTTTTTTTTCTGTCATTTTATATAAAAAACTGTAACTTTGCTGACAATTTTTTGTTTTATCTTAATAATTTAAAAACTATTCAAATTTTAAAACCAATTATTTTATGAAGAAGTTATTACTTTCTTTAATGATTTTAACGGGTACCATGACGGCTGCTTTTGCTCAGTCGTACAACGTTACATTTCAGGTTGATATGCGGACTCTCGCAGTCAGCGCAAATGGAGTTCACGCTGCCGGCAACTTTCAGGCAGCTGCTGGCTTTGCCGGTGACTGGGATCCTGCTACCACAGAGTTGACAGACCCTGACGGAGACGGAATTTATGCAATTACGGTACAGCTTCCTGCGGGTAGCTACGAGTACAAATTCGTAAATGGAAACGCCTGGGGCGCGGATGAAAATCCTATTCCCGCAGCATGTAATGTGAATGGTAACAGAGGTGTTACGGTTTCCGGAGACGTAACTTTACCGGCTGTTGCTTTCTTGTCCTGTGACCCGAATCCGGCAGGAAGCATTGTTTTATTACAATGTGATATGCATAACCTCACCGTTGACCCCGCAGGATTATCCGTTGCGGGTAGCTTTCAGACCGAAATCGGCGGCGCCAATGACTGGACTCCCGGCGTAAACTTCCTTACAGACGCTAACGCTGACCAGATTTATGAAATCTGGTTTGCTTTACCTGATACAGGAATGTTTGAATACAAATTTGTGAACGGTTCCAGCTGGGAAGGTTTTTCCGGTAGCTGTTTACTTGGAAACGGAAACAGAGGAATGCACGTTACAACCGGTACATTAAAACCGGATGTAGTTTGTTTTAACAGCTGTACAATGTGTCCTACTTCCGCACCTGACACCGTAGTGGTTTTACTTCAGGTAGATATGTCCAATCAGGATTATCCTTTTCCTCCCTATACATCTGTAATTGCTGACTCTGTGAGCGTAGCAGGTTCTTTTCAGGGTGCAATGAATATCCCGGGTACCGGCAACTGGTCTCCCGGAAAAACGTTACTTACTGACGCTGACGGTGATAAAATCTATACTGCTTATTTAAGAATGGGTGAAGGTACTTATGCTTACAAATTCCTCAATGGTACTTACTGGGGGGTAGATGAGAGCGTTCCTGCTTCCTGTAACGTAGGCGGAAACCGTGAAATGGTTGCTATGGGTAATAATGGAGACACAATTACGATTGCACCTGTTTGTTTCGGTGAGTGTATCGCAAGCTGTCCTGCTGCCCTTCCTCCAATCAACGTAACTTTCCGTGTGGATTTATCCAATGAGCCTTCTGCCCCTATGGGTCCTTATACTGCCGGTTCTCATCAAAGACCTACTCAGTGGGACAAAACCAAGGATTTAATGACAGAAATCACTCCCGGAAGTGGTCAGTATCAGTTTACTCAACTTATCAAACCTGCTCAGTACGTGTTCAAGTATTTTTACGGAGATACAACCGGAACCGGTAACCTTGACGCTATCGGAGAATTTGCTTCTATGACAACGCCTCCTGCAGGTGGTTGTACTGTTTCCAATGGATTGGGTGGATTTAACCGTACCCTTGACTTAACAGGCGTAACTCAGGATACCGTTTTACCAATGGTTGAGTGGAACTCCTGTACTATCACTGATCCGGGATACAGCGTAAGCATTGAAGAATACCTGAATGCACTGAAATCTTTCTCTATCGTTCCTAACCCGATGACAGAAGTGGCTGAAATCCGTTTCTCCAACAAAGATCAGGCTAATTTCAATATGACTATCGTAAACCTTACCGGTCAGGTAGTTATGCGCCGCAATGATATCCGTGGCAACAGCATTGAAATCAACAGAAATGACTTAGGCAATGGTATTTACTTCATTACTTTATGGAATGAATCCGGTGAGCGTGCAACCCGCAAGCTGATTATTGAATAATTGTCAACTTTTTGATATTTCCCCTCTTCCCTTTCCGGGGTGGAGGGGATTTTTTTAACTTTGAATTTATATCTCTTTCAGTTGAATATGACAGAATATTTATCCTATCAGTTTCAGGATACAGAATCATTCGCAAATGCTTTTGACGAACTTCCTTTGTGGAGTGCCTCCTTCGGGCTGTTACTCTTAAAGCATCTGGACTTAAAACCCAGTCAAACTGTGGTGGATGTTGGTTCGGGCACCGGGTTTCCTTTACTGGAGCTTGCCGGAAGGCTGGGAAAATCCTGTAAGCTCTATGGCGTTGACCCCTGGAGTAATGCCAATAAAAGAGCAAGGCAAAAGATTCAGCAATATGGGCTCACGAACGTTGAAATTCTGGAATGTTCCGCAGCCGCAATCCCACTGGAAAGTCAGTCGGTGGATTTGATTACATCCAATCTGGGAATCAATAATTTTGATGAGCCGGAAAAAGTATTTCAGGAATGATTCAGAATACTCAAACCCGGCGGGAAACTCGCAATTACAACCAATCTGAATGGTCACTGGAAGGAGTTTTATACTCTCTTTTATGATACCCTCAAAGAAACCGGCAGGGAACAATATATTCCGGCTTTGGAGGCAAATGAATCTCACCGGGGAACTACTGAAAGTATTTCTGCGTTGTTTACCCAAAACGGATTTCGTATCAGCAGAATATATGAAGATTGTTTTGAAATGAAATTTCTGGATGGAAGTGCCTTTCTGAATCATTATTTTATCAAGGGAGGCTGGCTTACTTCCTGGATGAGGCTGTTTCCGGCAGAAGGATTATCCTCTGTATTTTTGACACTGGAAGAAAATCTGAATATTTACGCCCGCAAAAATAATGGCTTGATGCTTACTGTCCCGATGGCTTTCATTGAAGGAGAAAAGTCAGGGGGAAATAATTAAAATCAGGTTTTCATCTTTTCCATTCCCTGAAAATCGTCCACAGGATTTTATAACCTGCCATAACGGCACCTTTCAGGGTTCCGGAAACCTTGGAAACTCCGATACGTTTACGGTATCTCACCGCTACTTCCGTACATCTTAATTTATGCTTTGCCGCTTTTACCTGCATTTCTACTGTCCATCCGTAGGTTTTATCCTGCATATTCAGCTGCAACAAAGACGAATACC
>JAIBAH010000081.1 GCA_019695295.1 Bacteroidia bacterium
GCCAATGCAATTGCCTCTTCATTCAGGCCTGCCAGCTCAATGTGTATTTCGTTGAGGCGTTCTTCGTAGTCAAAGTCATCATCGGTAGTCGTGTCCACACCCACATATCTGCCCGGGCTAAGGCTGTAATCTTTGGCGGCTATTTCGGTTTGCGTTACTACTTTGCACAGCCCTTCCACATCGGCATATACGCCTTCGGGGAAGCGAGTGGTGAGCCATTGCGCCTGTTTCCAGAAGTACTCGGTTTCGTGCAGTAAGCCAGGGTCCTCTTCATCAGGGTTGCCGCTGAGTTTTAGTTGCAGGGCTTTGAGTTCGTCGAGTTGATCTTTTAGCCCAAGCTCTTTCCATTCTTTGTTTTTACTCAGTTGATATTCTTTGACGGCAGTGCTTATGGCATCGAGCAATTGTTTAATGAGTTTGTCCTGTGGCTTGCGGAGTGCTTTTGTCTGAAACACGATTTGCTCGATTATTGGATTGGCAGGATTATCTAAAAGTGCAATGTCAGCAAGCAAGTGTTTTTGTTGTTCAAAAATCGTTTTAGAATCGTCTTCTATTTCTGCCGAATTAGGAATCATCTTATCCATCTTTAAATCCTGTGAATCCTGTTTCAGAATATATGTGCTGAGCATTTTCAATACTTTCTGCAATTGTTTTTGGAGTTCGGTAGTAGCTTCGGCTGTTGCTTGCGCTAGTGTAGCCGCCGTTTCCAAATAGGTTTTTACAGTAGAAGCAAACTTTTGGGTATTGCCTCTATACAGATTCACAATGCAAATCAGGTTTTGCAATTGCTCGGGGCTAAAGTCGTTTACCTTAGAAGTAACTTTTCTGTAAATCTTTCGGGCATCCAACATCAAGACGGTATCCTTACTTCTCCCTATCCTACCATCCTCTAATCCTTCCAATCCTAATACTGACTCCTTCCCCCTGTCAAAAAACCAAAGTGTACAAGGCAAGGAACGGGTATAGAAGAAGTTGTTTCCAATGGCCATCATCACATCCACCGCACCGGTTTTTACCAGTTTTTCCCGTATTTCCTTTTCACTGTGTCCGGCATCGCTGGCAGAAGAAGCCATTACAAAACCTGCTCTGCCGGTAGGTTTTAGGTAATTATAGAAATACTGTATCCACAAATAATTGGCATTGTCGTTTTTCGGCAAGTTTACTTTGTCATCCAATATCAGTCGTGGGTCTTTCTTTACGGAATCTTTGGCTTTATCCACCCCATCCACATTAAACGGAGGATTTGCCATTACAAAATCTGCACTACCTACCAGATCGTGTTTGTCTTCGTAAAAAGTATTGCCTTCTAAGATTTTGCCCTCCAAACCATGGACTGCCAGATTCATCTTGGCAAGTTTGGTATTGAGTTCGGCTTTTTCCTGTCCGTAGAAAGTTACCTTTTCGGCAGGTTTCAGTCCTTCGCTTTCGATGAAATAGCCCGTTTGCACAAACATACCCGCACTGCCGCAGGCAGGGTCAAACACAATGCCGTGGTCGGGTTCAATGACGTTTACGATGGTCTGCACCAGACTCATTGGCGTAAAAAACTCACCGCCTTCCTGTGCGCCCGTCATCGCAAATTTGTTGAGGAAGTATTCGTAAATCTTTCCGAATAAATCACCTTCGGCTTTTTGCAACACTTCCTTATTAAAAATACGCAGCAATTCCCGTAATAAGTCTTTGCTAAAAATAGAAAAATTCTTAGGCAAAACGCCTTTGAGATTGTCGTATTCGTCCTCAATCAATTTCATGGCATTGTCAATTGCTTCGCCAATGTCCGCACTTTCAGGCAACGCCACCAGGTAATCAAACTGTGCATTGTCAGGCAGAAACATAGAATTCTGCTCCTCAAAATCCTTTTTGTTCAAAGGTCTTTTTCCTCTTTGCGGATGTACAGGCAGATTTTTTTCTACTTCGTCCTTCACCTTTAAAAAGCGGTTATAGGCGTGTCGTAAAAATATCAAACCCAACACAGGCATCGAGTACTCCGAAGCCGTCAGTCTACTATTCGCCCTCAATTGGTCAGCCGCTCTCCACAATTCGGCTTCTAATTTTCTAAGTTGTTTTCCTTGCATGTATTTTTTACTGTCATATTAAAATAGTTAAACTCTAACTCCAGACTTCTGTGTCTAAATCCAAAAACGCCACATTTTTATCTGCAAATTTTACTTTTTTCGGGTATTGCTTCTCAAAAAAAATATCCCGATTGCAGTTGCAAAACACGTTAACTCTTTTATGTTTTCTGCAAAAGTAAAAAGAAAAAACATATAATATATGCCGTGGCTTACTTTGAATCATTATTTTGTCGTTTTTTTTTCTTTATACTAACACAATTGGCTGTATTTTTCGGGTTACTGTAGTATTACCGTTGTGTCTTGCCAACGTTGATTTATAAATCATTTTTCCGAATCCTTTCAACCTCCCGCAAAATACACCAAAAGAAAATAATTTTCCAAACGGAAATAAAATAATTTCAGTCCTGTTTCCCCCTTCCCATCCCCAAAAAAAACCGGCTCAGACGCGATATTCGCCTGAGCCGGGGGATGGATTCAATGATTTCAGATTCCTTATTGGGGAGTTATTCCCATTTGGTCAGAATTGTACTGAGTTGAGTGTTCGCGCCGGTTATCCGGATGAGGTAATTTCCGGGTGGTACTGATTCCGGTAACCGGATTTCCCTCTCCAGTTTTCCGTTCTGAGCGGTTTCCTTCAGGGAGTAAACCGTTTGTCCCAAAGCAGAGAGTACTTCGATGGAGAGCAGTTCGTCACTGATGTTTTCGAGAGAAACGGTAAAGAATCCATCGGTAGGATTGGGATAAACGGCAAACACCGGTACTGACTCAGGGGATTGTTCTTCGCTGAACCGGGTTACGCTATTGGTAACAGTACCTGTGCAGGTCTGCACATTATAGCGAGTGGAAGGCGTACCGTATATTCCATTACACCCAATCGGAGTTACCCATATTTCATAGGTAAAATTCGAGGAGAGATTGGTTTTGGTATATACCGTTCCGGAAGTAAAAGCATTGACATTAATTGTATTGGTGGCCGGATTCCTGAATTTAATATTATAGTTGGTGGCTCCGGCTACGGGAGTCCAGGATAATGTAATCGCTTTACAGCTAATATTATAGAAAGAAACCGTAGCGGGAGCAGGTAATACCGGAGTGGGTACGGAAACATACACCGGACTTGCATAAGAAGTATATTGCGTTCCGCATTTTCCGGCCACACTCACCTCATACATCCCTCCGTACCCCGATGCGGGAACCGTAAAATTACGGCTTGTTCCGGTAGAAATCAGGCTGTTACTGCTGCCACTCATTACCGGAGAAACCTGACGAATGTATGAGACATAGGAAGTACTTCCTCCCGTCCAGTTCACCGAAACCTGATTACAGTTGACTGTGGCAACAAGATTCGATGGTACAGGACTACAGGGCGGAGTCCCGGACGTGGTAAAAGAAACCATCGGAGATACATTCCCGCTGCCATCCTGAAAATAACTGACATAAGTCGTTGCAGGTAAAAGTCCGCTGATTACCGCTGTATTTCCCCCTACAGTCTGATTACTCCAGAGCGAGCCGGCAATGACCCTTCTGTAATACAACGTATAAGGAGGCCCGGCAATACAATCCGCAAGCGAAGCGTTAGCCTGAGTAGAAACCGTATAAGCCGGCGTTACAGCCAGTGCGAGTTGGCCGGTAATTTCAACATTAAAGCTACAGGTTGCTGTGTTGCCTTTGGTGTCCGTAGCCGTTACCGTGACAGTAGTGATACCCGAAGGAAAAGTACTGCCGGAAGGAGTGCTGTAAGTAAGCGTGTTTCCGCCTTCCCCATTTGTGGTTGAAGCAGAAGGATAGGCTACTACATTGCTGCAGCTGACAATCCCGGAAGGACAAATTACGGATAAATCCGTGGGAACAGGAGCGATATGCTGACAATACACATCCGTTGCTACCGGAGTACCGGACTGAATTGCCTCAGCCGTTACGTTCAGGCAGGGCATTTCATTGTAAATCCAGACATTATCAATCTTCCAGCCCGGCATTGCGCCGCTGAATCCTCCGTTACCCGTATCCGTTCCAAGGCGGAAACGAACGAGCAGACTTGCACCCGAAAAAGAACTGAGATTGATTACACTTTCCATTACCCCGTTGGAGCTACCCCCGAAAGTCTGCCTTCCGGTGAGAGAGTTATCCGTATTGGCTATCGTCTGATTATAGCCATTCTGGGTAAACAAAGCCTGAGCGTCCGTCCATGAAGTCCCGCCGTTGACAGAAAACTCCACCACCCCTCCATCATAACTGCTTTCCGTAATAAATTCATGGCTGAAATGCAGGGAATAATTAGCTCCGGGGATAGAAACCGGAGTACTCAATACCAGTATCTTATCTGAAGGCAGGTCATCAGCCGGAACCTGCCAGCTGTTATTACCCGTAATCGGGCTTACCGCAGAAACCGAATAACCGGGAGCAGCCCCTAAAAGAGAAACAGCGGTAAACAAAGCGGATCCCTCTGCCCCATCCGTAAACAGCGGTGCTGTTGTCACCAGATTATTCAGGGTTGCTGTAAAAGAGAAGGATTGTTTCTGAGAAGGCACGAAGTTGGTCGAGGGAAAAGTAACCGTCTGACCGGACGCACTTCCACCATTCAGATGCGTTAATCCAGCCGGCAAAGTGACAGTGGGAACAATTCCATTCTGATTCCCGCTACATCCGCACTCCAGATCTGCAGTATAGCTCACCGTTTCACCATTATAAACACTGGACTTATTACTATTCAGTTCTATCCTCATTGCAGGGGGCATATCCGTTGCCTGCGCACCGTCTGTCATACTGTTGGATGAGCCCTGAGAAGCACTGAATCCCATTCCTCTGCGGGCAAAAGCCTGCCATATCAGACATTTGTGTACGCCATTGTATAGCAACTCATCTGCAAGCAGAATAGCGTCCCTTCCATCGGCAAAACCCGGCTGACAAGGTTGCAGTTTCATGGCTTCCATCACCAGATTAAGTGCGATATTATTGCCACCCGTTCCATAATACATATCCGCAGAAGCCGGCACGACATCTACAATATTCCAGGTCATATCCCACAACATAGCAGCCCACGCAGAACCCAAAGCATGTACCCCTGTATTATTTCTGGCGTAATTGTAATCATAAGGACTGGCAACCAGATTGTAAGAGTAGGGATATTGGCGGATACCTCCTCCTGCTACATAAGAACCGATATCCCGGAGGTCATTTTTATTGGCTGTAGTCCAGTTAGTGGTGAGCATCAAAGCCAGATAATCACTCCAGCCTTCTCCCATTTGTTCTGCATTCGAAAGACAGCCGGTATTGGAGGGTCCTCCAGTCAGACGATTGGAAACCCCGTGTCCATACTCATGGGTAATTACCCCGTTATCAAAATCCGATGTAACTGAAATAATCGTTTGTTGCATAGTAAGGGTAACCGGTCCGCCCAATAATGCGGCTTTCAGAGCATTGCCATCCGACTGACTCACCATCAGACAGGGAATCGTGATGGTAAACCCACTGCCAGTCATGCCCGAAGGCGAGCCGCCAGTATTATTTACGATGATAACCCCCACCGCTCCTGCATTCTGCGCAAAATTCACTTTATTGATAAAGGAACAAGTCCCTCTGTCAATCAAGGCAATTTTACCTGCTATATTATTAGTCACTGACTGACAAATGTCATTCACCGGAGCTGTACCGTCCTGAGCAAGAATCAAGCTTGCAGTAACATTAAAATTCTGAGGACCGAAAGCCGCGCTTCCCACGTTGGTTACGGTTCCTATCGGGGTGGAAGACACAGAACTGCTACCCGCTCTGTTCCAGATATACATTTGCATACGGGGGTTTTGTCCGTCGGGAGGCGTACTAAAATTGGCATTATTGGTACCTGCCCCATCAAAAGCGTCGGCATTCACATAGTCATTACCGGAGCCACCCCGTCCCAGATTGGACATCTGAAAATTTCCGGAAGGTTCATCAAATCCATATTGATACAGGATATCATGAATGATATTATTCCAGAAAAAAAGATTTGTTACAGCAGCATCCTGATTGGTAATGGGATTGGAGGCAGAGCCGTTATAGGGGAAATTAAAATCAGAAGACGGAGAAGACGGGCTTGCACCGATAGTCGTTTCATTATCCGCCGCAATGTCTTCTTTTGCCCATACATTATTCCCTCTTGTGATGGTATAAGTGGTAGTCCCGTCATTATGCCATTGAAGAGAAACCGCACCGGAGGCGGGACCTGAAGCCCTTGTCCACGGAGCATTCACCACAGTCCGGCTCCCGAAAGAAGGTGCTTCCAGCGGCGCGTCAAAAACATTATAATCTCCCGTAACCAGATTCTGCGTAATTTCATCCGTTTCCGGAATGCAAAAATGTTGCGTTATCCCATTTCCTGTCATTTCTCCCGGCGTATTATGCAACCCATGAAAATCACACTCAGCAGTATAGGAATTTTTCTCAACCACTTCTCCTGTAAGGGCATTCACCCGGACATTCCAGATATCTTTTCCGGAACGCTCATGAATTAAAGTATTCCAGCATAAATATAGCTGATTCTCTCCTTTTACCCACACCAATTCCGTTACAATATCCTCAGTGGAAATATCCCCTTTACTAAAAATATATTTTGAAGCATACCCTCCTTTTAAAACAGCATTCTCTCCCTGAGCTTTACGTTCTGCCTTCAGGAAATAATCCAGATTCAGATGTGCGGCGGCAGTTTCTATTGCTTTTTCAGGTCCGAGCAAGGGAACAGAGACCTGTGGGTCTTTAATCTGAAGAGGGGTAAAACGGTTAGCAGTAATTCTTCCCTTTCCGTCTGCAGGAACCACGACATTCATCAGTGCATTGTAAACCGGGATTTGCTGAATGGTCTGCTGATAGTAATAATGTTTTATCCCCCGGGATTCATACGCATCACTGACAATCATCTGACTTGTCTGATTGGGGCTTATCCCCATTTTTACTCCGTTTTGAATCAGATAATTCAGGGCTTCCGCCTGTTTATCCGACTGGGAAAATGAAGTCTGATAAAAAATCACCGAAATGAGTAAAACTAAAAAAGGATTAAGTTTTTGTTTCGTGTACATAAAAATTACTTTTATTAAATTAAAGAGATGAGATTAAAAGAAAGGACATATTGTGAGCATACTTAAATAAAAAAAAAGAAACTAACGGGTAAAACAACTATTCCTGATTTTCATTTATTTTAATTTATGAAGATCAAAGTATTTGAAGGTGCAATTTCGTGATTTTTTTTTAAATGTCAAATTTATACAAAAAATAATTTCCAAATTGTAAATAAACTTCATTTTTCATTCTGCAATTCAGAAAAAAACAACTCTTTTAAACCTTTGATTATTACTATTCAAACAAAACCCAAGGGCATTTTAATCATTTTCCAAACCCCGCTTTCCTCCTGATTCATCCCTGAAAATATCCAAAAAATAACCGAAAATACAGATTATATTACCGTACGGGCAGATTTCATTTCCTTTTTTAAAATAAAACCCTATATTTGCCTTAGTTTAAATTCGTACATCAGGATTTCGTCAGTTTAAACCGGATATTTTCCGCTAAGGGTTTCTAATTAATTTTTTAAATTATATGAAAAAAGCATTTCTTTCAGGCATTTTAGTCATCGTGAGTGTATTCAGTACATTTGCTCAAAAAACATTTTTAAATACCATCGGTAGTGCAGGAGATGAGCAGGGCTACGGCATTGTTCAGACTACCGACGGGAACTTTGTGACGAGTGGATTTACGGATGCACTTGCGAGTGCGGGTACGTTATCCTATTGCAGTAAATATTCCAGCGATGGGAGTTTACTCTGGTCCAAAACCGTGGGTTACCTGGTTCAGGAGAAAGCCTACTCGATTGCAGCGACTTCGGACGGAGGAGTAATCATTGGAGGAGAAGGCAAGTACTGCGTAAATTTCAACTGCGGAACAGATGCGTTTCTGATAAAACTCGACGCAAACGGTGACGCACAATGGACGAAGGGATTCGGGGGAATTGCCTGGGACGATATTCAGGATGTACATCAGCTTTCCGACGGTGGGTATATTCTCGCAGGCAATACGGTTTCCTACGGACAGGGCAGTTATGATATGTTTATGATTCGTACCAATTCAGCCGGAGATACCTTATGGACAAAAACCTACGGGACCGCCGGCGCAGTGTCCTATGGAGAAGAAAAAACAGCCAGTGTAATCTCAACGAGTGACGGCGGGTTTTTGCTTTGCGGAAATTTATACAAGGGAAATGACGCAACCAACAACAATTATCTTTCCTGCCTGATTAAAACTACTGCCAACGGAACAATCCAATGGTCTAAAAGCTATTACGGAGTAGGGATGACTGTGGACAAAGGCGTAAAAGCCATACAACTTTCGAACGGAAATTACCTGCTTGCCACTTATTCCAGCTTTATTGTGGTCAGTCCTACCGGAACCATTCTCTCGAATAAAAAAATACCGGCAGGGTTTACTTTTATCGGCGGACAATGGGGTTGGGGTTCCCTTACGGAGGGCATTGACGGAAACATCCTCGTAGCAGGCGGACACGGAGGCGATGCGTGTGTATTTAAGTTTGATTTAAACTGGAATGTACACTGGGCTAAAAAATTCGGGAGTGGCGGTACCAGTAGCTGGGACTTCTTCCATGAAGTGGTTCAGGTACCTGATGGCAGGATTCTGCTTTCCGGTTATACTTCCAGCCTGGGAGTAGGAGGAGGCAGCAATGACAATCTGATTGTGGTGGCCGACCATTTCGGAAATGTGGAAAGCGGATGTGGAACCCCGATTACCCTCACATTAGACAACTTCAGCATTACCTCCGAAGACCGAACAGTACTCAGCACAAGCGGATTTATGACCTCCTCTCCCACAAGTACCTCCACAGATGTAATGAGTACCGCCATCAACACTCAGATTTGCAGTCAGAGTTACACCGTAGGAATAGAAAACCCTCTGAATGAATGGGTGAAAATTTATCCCAGTCCTTCCAAAGGCAACCTTACGGTAGAAAGTAAAATCCCTGTAAGTAAGCTCATTCTCATGAATATAACCGGCCAGCAAATGGAGTTTGCAATTCAACCTCAAACCGAACTGAATCTTTCTTATCTGGCTTCCGGTATTTATCACTATCAGATTTATACTGAAAAAGGAATCCTGTCCGGAAAATGGGTGAAAGAATAAAACGGTCATAAAAAACAAGTCCGGCGGATTATTTGAAAACCCGCCGGACTTTTAGTATCGTTTGCTTTACAAAGGAATATATCTGAAAGATTTAATCACCACTTCCGTTCCCAGATTATTGGTTGGAGCCTGACCGCCGAGCAGCCAAAGGTTCATTCTGGCGTTGGTGGTCTGACCGGGAGCAGGGATAATAATCGGGAGAGAAGTCTGTCCTCCTTCGATTTTGGTACGGGGTTGATTGGTTAGGTCAAAGCTCCACGAAGCAATCTGAGGGGAACCCGGATATACCTCACCCTGATAACTTGCCCACGTAATCAAATCACTCCGCCAGGTAAATACATGCGTTGTAGTCTCCTTTAAGAGACTTACCGGCATTACCGGATGAAGCGTTCTTTCCTGATAGATTGTGGGATTATCAAAAATGACAGGTTGCACCGCATACGTCAGCAGAAGGCTGTCAGCAGGATTATTCCATCTCGAGAACTCAATATCCACTTCACTGTTTCCCTGTTCGTAGAACGTATTATTATCCCAGGTAAAAAGGCCTAAGACTACTTTTTCATTAAAGGTGGTAAGATTGCCGGCTACCGTAAAAACATAGGTACCGTATCCCATATTGGCGGTAGAAATTACTTCCGCAGCCTTCCACTGATTATTTTCTTTCGTAATTTTCAGATGAAGATATCCGTTGGCATCCAGAAAAACATTGTTCTCAGTAGCCGAGAAATAATTCGGGCCCGGCCCAACCGGAAAACCACTTCCTTTTTTAGTCCATCCGTATCCGGAGAAGAAAATATCTCCTGAATCAACCGGCATTGGATTGGGGTCATAAGGGGGCGGGTCAGACTGATGACAGGATACAAGTGTCACTATCAGTGTCATTAAAAAAAGAAAACTGTTAAAAATCTTATTCATGATACTTTTTTTGATAAAAAGATAAATTAAGGGAGTAGCTGAATGGTTTGAGAGAGCTTACCGATAGTAAGAAGAAAAGCACCCGGCTCAGTAGTCAGCTGAAGGTTTTTGGCCACGAAAGCAAAATCATCCGCAGAAACTGTAAAACTTACCGTTTTTTCCTCTCCGGGATTCAGCTCCGTTTTAGTAAAAGCACACAGTTTTTTTACTGCCGGCGTAATGGAGGCAAATTCATCTCTGTAATATAACTGAACGACTTCTTTGCCTTTTACTTTGCCCGTATTTTTCACCTTTACAGAAACCGTTACTTTTTCATTCTTTTTAAAAGAAGTTTTGTCCACTTTCAGGTCCGAGTACTCAAAAGTAGTATAGCTAAGCCCAAATCCAAAATCAAACTGAGGGGCGTAGGCATTAGTCCCGAAATTAATATCCTGATCTTCTGTGGATTTACGGTCATAATGGAGAATGTCTCCCTCAGCGGCAGGATAAGTAAAAGGCAATTTTCCGGAAGGATTGATTTTTCCGGTAAGAATATCCGCAATCGCTTCTCCGCCCATATCACCCGGTAAGTACGCCCCTAAAATTGCGCCGGAAAGCGGCACAATCTCCGCTATGATACGCGGTCGGTTAAACATCGTAACCAGAATTATGGGTTTTCCCAAAGCCGATAAAGCCTTTACCAGTTGAGTTTGTGCTTCCGGCAAGTCAAGTTCTTTGATATTTCCGGGAATTTCGGTGCAGGGCTCTTCTCCCAGACAAACTACAATATAGTCAGCAGGAGCCGCAGAAGCAGAGAAAGCCGAAGAGAAGCCGTCAAACTGAGACAGAGACGCCGCCTCCATATAAATCACATTCTCCTTCCCTACCCTGTCCACCAAAGCCTGTTTTACTGTTTTCTTGTTTTTGGTATTAAAAGTACTATCCTTTCCCTGCCATGTATGCGTCCATGCTCCGTTGAGCAGATTCAGTGAATTGGCAGCGGGACCACAAAGTAGTATTTTTTTACCCGAAGGCAACGGGAGCGTTTCTTTTTCATTTTTTAGCAGCGTAACCGATTCCGAAGCAGCGTCATAACTTAAAGCCGCAAATCTGGAAGAACCAAAATCAGGATATTGCTCTGCTTTAGGATACGGATTTTCAAACAAACCCAGTTCCATTTTCACTTTCAGAATTCTTCTCACTGACAAATCCAGACGGCTTTCGGGAATTTCCCCTTTTTTGACAAGGTCAATCAGCAGGTCTGTAAATTCAAAATTATTGGGAACCATACTCATATCCACACCGGCCATAATTGCCATTTTAACGGCTTCCCGCATTGTAGGCGCTACTTTATGTCTTGTATGTAAATATTCAATATCGCCCCAGTCTGTAACGGCTATTCCTTCAAACTTTAGTTCTTCTCTTAACAGCGTGGTCAGAATATCATAATCCGCCGTAACCGGGCTTCCGCTGATTTCACCGGAATTAATCATCACGCTTTTCAATCCGGCCTGAATTGCTTCCCGGAAAGTAGGAACGAAGTATTCCCTGATGTCCCGGGGGGAAAGATAGGCCGGAGTTCTGTCTTTGCCACTGAGGGGAACGCTGTACCCCAGAAAATGCTTGCCACAGGCCGCCACACTGTACGGGGAGGTCAAATCCTTTCCCTGATAACCCGTAACGCAGGCTTTTCCCATGGTTTTGGCTAAATAAGTATCTTCTCCATAGGTTTCAAAAAAACGGGACCACAAAGGCTGTCGTCCGAGGTCTAAAACCGGAGAGAAATTCCAGGGAATAAAAGACGCCCTGCATTCATAAGCGGTTACTTCTGCCGCTTTTTTCACTAATTCCGGATTCCAGGTAGCCGCCTGACCGATTTCCTGAGGGAAAAGCGTAGCACCGATTGTATAATTGGCACCGTGAATTGCGTCCACACCATAAAGCACCGGGATTTTATTCGGATTTTTCAAGGCTTCCTGTTGAATGCGGGTGACGATTTCCCGCCATTGTGCAAGTGCCAGTGTACCACTTCCGCAGCCGCAGTTCAGAATAGACCCTACCTGATACTGATTGATGGCTTTTTTTAACTTTGCCTCATCCAGCTGTAAAGGATACGCCAGCTGACAGATTTCGCCTTTGGCAATTACCCCAAGGTCGAGCTGAGTCATTTGTCCGGCTTTTTCCTCAATGCTCATGGATTTCAGTATTTTATCAATCCGGTCATTGATATCGTTTTCCGACTCCGGATTCAGGTCTATGCTTTTGGCTTTCATGGGTTCATCCTTCGCTTTTATGACTTCGATTTCTTCCACTCCCGGGAGTTCCACAATGCTGAAATTATCTGCATAAATCTCCCCTTCTGCTTCAAACTGAATGATGAACTGCTTGATGAGTGTAAGGTCTAAATCATAGGATTCTGCGGGAAAACGAGTCAGCGGGATACTGACTTTAGTCCATTGATCCGGTGTAACAGGGCCTTCGAGAAATTCCCTGGAAAAACCGGTGTAAGCCTGTACTCCGCTGTAATCTTCAAGCGCAATTGCCCAGGGAAGAGACCTTATTGTATCTTTTTTGCTTTTGACAAAAAACTGAATTGCGGCACGGTCATACACCAGACTTAACTCTTTAGGTTCCCAGGCATTCCAGCCGAAACCCATTCCTATCCATTTACAGCCACCGGTAATTTTATCCCACTTCAGCAGCAGAGATTGTTTGCCGTCCTGCGCAAAGTCGGAAGAAAGCTGCATTGTAATACATTGTTTTTCAGGCGAGACCCAGATACTGTTGTCCAGGTCTTCGTGAAATAAATCCAGGGCTGTGAATCCATTGATATCCGGGAAGTTTACCGTATTCTGTTGCTCATAAAGCCCCGGTTTCTGAAATGAGATGAATTTATTCTGAGCAGTAATACTTTGAAGTAAAACGGCAAGCAGAAAAGGAAGAAGCAATATTCTTATTTTCATGAAAATTATGAGTAATTCGTTACAAATGAGTTCCCTGATATAGTTTCAGGGATAAAAAAATGCAGAAATCCGGTCTGAATCCCTCGTTTAGGGTTCAAGCGGGCCCCCGTTGGTAAAAATCAGATAATCCATTTTGGAACTTGCAAAACCCAGCGTTTTATCTGCAAGATGCAGCATCGAGATTTTCGTCAGTTTTTCCGGATTTTTTAATTTGTTGCCCTTGGGTGTACCGGGGGCTCCGTTCACCAGATAGGTAAGGTCAGCGTATTTTACGGATACCAGTTTCCATCCTTCCCAGGTCACGGGAATCTGTACATTATACTCATCTTCCGTACTCGCTTCAAAGGTTCCGTTCTGATTTTCGTCTTCCTTAAAGGAAAAAAGCACTAAAGTCTGATTGGTTCCGGGTACTCCGTACAGTAAAACATTGAAGTATTCATTATCCGGATTGGAGGAGAGCGGGAAGTTCGTAGAGGTTCCGTAAGCCGTGGCAGGGAAATCAATCAGCCCGATGAGCCAGTCCCAGTCCACTGTACCCGCCATATTAAAATAGCTGTTTCCCTGAGGAGCAACATTGTCGGTTACGATTTTGAAATTCATGTTTGCACCGCTTTGTTTGAAGATTACCCATTTGGGATTGACACCGGATTCAAAATCTGCAACCAGAAAGCCCGGATTGGCTTTCACCGATTCTATGCTTAAAGGCAGGCTGAAAGAATCCGTAACACCTTCAACGGTGAGTACTGCTGTACAGGCTTCCGGTTCAAACATAGGAAATTCCGTAGTGGAGCCGTTCCAGGTCGCCGTAGTAGCATCCAGTACTCTGGATTTACCGGTGATTATTTTTTTAGCTCCGGAGGTATTTCCGGTAATCGTTACGGTCCAGTCGCTGAGTTTGCTGAACCTTGCTTTGAAGTATGCGGTTTCACCCGAACCAAAGCCCAGGCTGCTTTTGCTCACCTCAAAAGGCTCAAGCATGGAAAAAGTTCCGTTCAGGTCCTGAAGATCAGGTCCGTCAAAAGGCGTATCGCTTCGCTTACAGCCACTTACTGCCAGCAGCAGCATAAATATCCAAATACTAATACCTTGTAAATTTTTCATAATAAAATTCAGAATTAGAATGTCATATTATAAATGATTAACACCTGATTAATGTTATAATTATTAAATAAATTTATCCCGTCCTTATACTGGAAATGCTGATAAAATCCTCCAAGATAAATTTTCTCCGTAAAGCGGAAACGTAATCCACCCGAATAAACCGATTGTTTGGAGTCTGTATTAAACTCCGTAAAATCAACCACTTCACTATAAACGTTCCGGTCAGCCCGGTAATCATTTCCTTTTGCATTCAGCCATATTGCTCCGCCCAGCAGGTCAAATTGTTTGAAAAGCTCATAAGTAATTCCTGCGTTAAAGTTCATGGAAGAAAGGTTAACTTTCTCAAAATCAAGCTCGCTTTTACGCTGAGTATTTTGCATTACGGCACCTCCGGTAAGGATAAAACGTTTGTCAGAACGAAGCATTTTGTGAAGATTTAGCGTTACTTCTCCTTTATTGAGCAGAAAAGATTTGCGAATTATGGTTCCCTGCCCCCTGATTTCCGATAAGGTATAATTCTCAAAATTCACTAAAAACCACTCCTTCTGATTTTTCAGATTCAGCTGCCCAAAGAACCCTTTCCGGTTAAAAGTAGCCGTTCCGTAAGGCAGTACATTATTGAATACGGGATTAAAGTCCATGAGGTTGCTTGTAATGGAAGTATTGTAAATATTTTCATTTCTCATTACGTCCAGCAGACTAATTCCCCTTACTCTCTGATCATTTCCGTATCTGTCGTAATATCCGGGCAATGCATTGAAGTTAATTCTTTTGGATTGTGCACCGGCACTTCTGAAATCAGGGCCTACATTCATGTATCCAACTTTGATAAAAGAACGGGTATTATTCTCTTTCAGCGTTAAGGCGGTATTCACAAAGTAATCCCTCAGGTCCGGTGCAAGCGAATCCCGGGTAAAATAAGCACGGGAATTACCGGCTTCTGCTTCGGCCTTTACATTCCATCTGCTGAAATCCTTGTTTAAGGCAATTACCCCGGAATGAACGCTGTTGCTGTACATATTACTATCCGCAACCGTACCGGCCACATCAAAAAGCCGGGTATTATGATAGCTCATTCTCAGGTATTTACTCTGAATCAACTGTACATTTCCTCCTCCGAATAGTCTTTCGGGCACATCAAAGAAATTGGTCATATTTACCCTTGTCATAAATCCGTTAAAGGTAATTTCCTTCAGATATTTGGCAAAAGTAAATCCAAAATCCGCAGATGCTCCCTGCTGACGCCAGGTATTTTTGATATAAAATTTTTCATAATCCACGATATCCGTCTGAAGCGAAAACACATCAGGATTGCTCAGAAGATGGTCTTCGTTATGATTGTACAATGTATAGGGAGTTTGTTTGAGATTGATGTCCCCTACCTGATAGCGAACCACATTCCCGATGATTCCCTTTACCCAAAGCTGTCTTACGCTAAAGTCCACCCCGGCACCCCAGAAGCCTCCGTAGGCATTCCGGATACGGAACATACCCATGATTTCTGTTTTTTTATTGGGCGTGATATTTACCCCGAGGTCAATGAGAGAATAGCCTCCCGTATTTCTTTTTACGGTGGTAGTATCCGGCAGGGAATCCTTCACCACGAGCTGATTATTCGTAATAAAAGTTCTGGACCCGCCAATAAATTCTACTTTTTTGGTAATCTGAGCCCTGGTGAGCAGCGAAGAGATGCACATCAGGGAAATCAGTATGATAAAATGTTTTATATTTGTTTTCATGTTTGTTTAAAAAAATATTTTGATTTCAACTGTAGTTTCTGTGCCTTTGTAATGATCCAGAGCAAAACTTGTATCCTTGTAATTAAACCAACGCTGACGGAGATATAATCCGGCATTTTTGCTCATTCTGAGGTCTATTCCGGTAGCAAGCCCAAGCCCGGTCTGATTTTTGGGACGGCGGGAAACTACGTCTGTTTTGGTATCATAATTGGCAATGATTCTCTCATATCCTACATAATTTGTCCACATGATATTGGGAAAAATCCGGTAGTAAAATTCCATTTGATGATAATAGGTGCGTAAATATGCTTTCTCGGTAAAAACCATGATTGGGGACAGTTTTTTCTGGAGAGAAGCCATTGTAAGAAGATAGTAAACATAAAAATCCCGTTTGAAGATTTTATTATTATACTTTGCATTAAGCTCCATCGTATTAAAACGCTTTTTGTTCAAAGGCTTTCCCTGAGCGTCCACATCGGTCAGCGTCAGCGTTTCAAAAACCCCTCTGTACACCTTGGTAAGATTACCGTAAGGGCCTACATTTCCCGGAAATCCCCACCGCCAGAAACGGGATAGTGTAAGATTATTGGCAGGATGACTGTAAGTTACCTGAGAGGAGATATTTTCGATTTCTTCTGAGATGCTGTTGCCCACCGAGAATTTCAGTTTCCCCACATTGAATTCCGAGTTCAGCTCAATTCCCCTCCGGTTGTTGGTCAATTGTCCGACAGGAACCATACTGCTCGCAAAAGGTACGAGCAAAAGCTGAGAACCATCAGGTCCGGCAGTAGGATTGCCCTCCCGGATAGCGGAGTTCCAGAATACAGAGCTATTGTTGATTACTTTCGGGCTAATCTGATAAGCGTGCAGTTCAATAGGAATTCCTGTATATTCTTTTGGCGTAAGTACTTTCAGACTGACGGATTCTCCCCACCCTTTATCATAGGATTCAGAGAAAAATCTGCCGGCTCCGGCCTCTCCTGAAATCTTGATTTTTTTCACACGAAACTCAAACTCCATCGTATGTATATTAAAACCAAGGGGTTTATTTTCAATACTGTCGCTTGTAGTAAGATTATTAAAAGAGTTAAGGCTGATGAAATTATCCTTAAAAGTCTTTTTAATTCTGCCACCGGTTGAAGAATTGGGAAGGGGCTGAAATCCGCCGTTAAGCTGGGTTTTTCCGTACATAAATACAGCCGAAAAACCCTTGGGCAAATCGTTACCTTCCAGAATGATTCCCTGGAATGCCTGCTGACCCCATCTTTTATCCTGATTCAAAGCTCCGGTATTATAGAAATCTGCATACCGGGAATCTACCCCTTTGGTATTGGGATCCCATGGATTTCGTTCAAAAATGCTAAACCGGTTATAGCCTTTATTGGTGTAAAAGGTAAAAGGCGAAAGCGAGTACCAGTTGATTCCTCCCGCAAGCACCTTGAAGTTCCCGATCCGGGTAGAATGCGTACCGGTCATGCTCACCCCCAGATTCAATCCTTTTACGTTTTCCACGGTTCCGCCTCCCATCATCGGTGCCCACATGAAAAGGTCTGTATAAAAGGAGGTTTTATCATTGGCTTTTCCGGCAAGATTGAGCATTAGCTGCGGAATCTGACTGTCATCTCCAATAAAAATTGAGAGGGGATTATTTTGTAATTCAGGATAGGGATCTTTGAGGTTCCGTACATTTCCCAGAAAACGATAATACCCTGATACCGAAAAGTTTTTGAGTTTCGGAAGGGGGCTTTTTGGGAAAACATTGTAGGGGTTTTCCTGTTCTGTATGGGTTGTATCTGTATTTTCGGGAACGTACTGAGCCCGGATAAGGCCAATATTTAACAATAAACAGAGGAGTATCAGTAATTTTTTATTCATTGCTTCATTGATTAACGGTAAAGATACAGGCGCAAAACCTGTATGGATTAATCGGATACATTAAAGGACTTCATATCATATAATTTAGGCTCTGCAAAACGTGCCTGAGGGTCTTCCGGATTTCGGGGAGAGACATAAAAAGGAATATTGGCATAAGCGGTTTTTCCTTTGATTCCTGCATACACAAAAAGCCGGTAAGCCCCCGGACCTGCCGGAGCACGGAATGAGATTCCGGGTTTTCCGTTCCCCCGGATTAATCCGCTGACAGACTGTGCTTCCCGCTCAGCGTCTCCTCCTTCTTTTTTATCATCACTTTCTCTGAGAATTTCCCAAAAGTAAGTTACCTTCTCATTCCCTTCATACTTAATATCTACCTTTGCTTCATTGATTTCAGAAGCCTTGAGGGTAATATTATCGCTTGCTGCAAGAGCATTAATCCAAACGCCTTTGAGTGCCGGACAGGGGTTTTCCGGTGCTTTTCCGCTCCATGCCTTTGATACAGCATCTACAGCCTCGGTCATTTTGCCGTCTTTGGTAAAAATCCCGTACCAGGTAGCAGTATATTCCTGCTTGTATCCCCAAAGGAATACATAAGAGCCAACGCAATAGGCTTCATCTCCGAGAATAAAATCGGTATATCGTTTATAGTAACTTTCCGCCTTTTCGTTGCTCGTCTGTTCGATAGAAGCACCCCAGCGGGTTTTATTTACTTCCCAGTGTCCGTTAGGTCCCCATTCTGTAATCATGTAAGGCCCGTTCCATCCAAATCTTCTCAGGTTTTTTTTCACATTTCCGATATCTCCGTAGGTATTAATTCCGTAAATATCAATATCGGGGGCTTTTTTACTGATAAGCTGCACTTCCATGGAGTCAAGTCCGGCGGTAACGGTGCTTGTCGGATGATTGGGATCCAGTTCATGAATCATTTTGGCGATATCCTGCACAGCGTCCCATACTTTGGTATTGGAATAAAACAAATCCACTTCATTGCCGACCCCCCAAAGTAAAAGTGCGGGATGATCTTTATACTTTAGGACTGCCTGCCTGAAAGCATCCAGCTGTTTTCTTACATTGGCTTCGTTGTTATAATCAAAACCATGTCTCTCATGTTGAACCCACAATCCCAGCATTACTGTAAGTCCTCTTTTATGAGCCTCATCCAGAATGGTTTCAGCATCTTCCAGCCCCCAGGTTCTGATGGAATTTCCACCGGTTTTTACGACTTCATCCATAAAAGTCTGTCCTCCGGCTCCTTTGATATAGTAAGGTTTCCCTTCGCGTATTAATGTCCATTTTCCGTTCTCCTGGCCTACCGTAACCTTAACAGGCTGAGCATGAAGGTAAAATACAAGAGAAGTCAGAAAAAAAACAGCTAAAAATATTTTTATTTTCATAAAAAACAGGTTTGAAATGAGATGAATAAGTACAATGCCTTTATAAACATCACTGTTATAAATCAAAGGAAAATCCGTCTTTCTGAAGTTTCTGGTATTTTTTGGGGTCAAATTTAAAAAGTGCCGCAGGTCTGTGCGCTTTTCCCTTTTCCGTTTTTTTTACATCAACCAGAAAACCCATGGACAAAATCCTTTTTCTGAAATTACGGGTGTCAAATTTTTCTTCCAGAATTGCTTCAAAAAGGTGCTGAATCTGAGTAAGGGTGAAATATTTGGGAAGAAGTTCAAATCCAATGGGCTGCTTCCGGGCTTTTTCCTTAAATTTAGTACGGGCAAAATTAATGATTTCCAGATGGTCAAACGGTAGCTCCGGCAGTTCATTCAGGGAAAACCATTTTGCTTCTTCTGCCCAGGATGCTGCGTTGATATCGTAGTTTTCTGTTTTTATCAGGGCATAATACGCCACGGTGATTACTCTGCCAAAAGGATGCCTGTCCACTCTTCCAAAAGTATGAATCTGCTCCATAAAAATATTTTTCAGGCCTGTAAGGTCTTCAAGGACTCTCTCCGCTGCCAGATTAAGGTCTTCATCTAATCTTACGAGGTCACCGGGCAATGCCCACATGCCGATGTATGGCTCTGCTCCCCTGTAAATCAGCAATATTTTCAGGTCGCCTTCATCAAATCCAAATACTACATTATCAACAGAAAATGCTGCATGAAAAAAATCCGTTAGTATTTTTTGTTTATCAGGAATAACCATAATTTCATCTGCTAAATATGCGACAAAATTACTAAAAAAAATCCTATCTGATTCCGGAACCAAATATTGTTCAGTTTCTTTAGGCACCTCTGTTTTCTTTTAGCGTAAAAAAGTAGCGTCCTACGGAGAAATTCCCCGCAAGACGCTATGTAATTTTATCAGAATTTCACAAATTTCTTATTAATCAATCCATTGGAAGTGTTTATCTGAAGTGTGTAAACTCCGTTTGCCAGATTCTCTACGTGGATGATACCGCTGAATTTGCCTTTGTCCATTACAACTCTGCCTGCCATATCTGTAACAGAATAAGTAAGCTCCTCTTTTACAAGAGACTCAGGAATTGTAACGTACAACACATTTTTCACCGGATTAGGATAAACTCCTGCGGATTCGCTTAAAGGATCACCGATACTTACTGCTGCAGGCCCGAATGCCACATCATCCCAAAGGTAGGTTTTATCTCCTGCGGTTGCTCCGTCTGTACCGAAGTTGAAGAAGATAGAAGCCATATCATAAGGATAAGTCGGGTCGA
Organism: Bacteroidia bacterium; assembly: GCA_019695295.1. Lineage (GTDB taxonomy): Bacteria > Bacteroidota > Bacteroidia > J057 > J057 > JAAFHL01. Next base: position 20,495 of record JAIBAH010000081.1, read on the forward strand.
ATGCTGCGGTTCCGCTTGCCTGATTGTTGAAATCAAAGGTAAGGGTTTCCCATGCATTCGCTACAGTCGTCATCGCTTCTGTTTCTACAGATTGGGTGGGCTGTCCGTGTACTTCTGCTTTCAGTCTTACAGGAATCCCTGCATCCGGAGAATATACTGCCACAGTCATCGAACGGTTGGTCGCTGTGAAGGGAATCACATTGGCAAAGCCCAGATTCGTACCGATTGTGGTACCGGCCCATAGCTGAGCGGTTACGTCTTTGGTTGTGATGGATACGGTATTCGCTGCATTCACCGGGTCAGGACCCAATACGGAAGAATTACCCCCGAAGTCAGTCATGGTATAATCTACGGTCGGGTCATCGAAGGTTACCGGAAGGTCTATTTGTGAAGGGCCCGTTACTGTAGCCATCATCACATCATCAAAATAATATACTTTCGTTCCGGCGGTTGCTCCGTCTGTACCGAAGTTGAAGAAGATAGAAGCCATATCATAAGGATAAGTCGGGTCGAATGCTGCGGTTCCGCTTGCCTGATTGTTGAAATCAAAGGTAAGGGTTTCCCATGCATTCG
>JAIBAH010000203.1 GCA_019695295.1 Bacteroidia bacterium
GATTCTATCAGCAAACTCCCTAAAGCCGATACTTTTTATTTTTACAAACCCGATGGTCAGGTGTATAAGTATTTTGATGATTACTCTGTAGGTAAATATGGTATCAAGCGGAACGGAAGGTATATTTATGAGGTGGAAAGTCAATAGATTACAGCTTTTTAAATTGCTATTCGTACTAAACAAAAGGTTAAAGACTTTCGTAGAACTGTCTAATTAGGCCAATATTATGGTAATTCTATGGAGAAAACCATGAGGCGAAACGGAGTCACCTCATTCAGCCACGATAAATTGGAGGCAAATGTTAACCAACTCAATACGGGCACTAGGGAAGGGGTTGGTTTTTGTGGGGGGATAAAATTATCTTTTCCTATTGTTAAAAAAGAAAATATCCTTTTAAAATAAAATTATGAAAAAGACTATAAGTATTGGAAAAACTGTAAATTTTCGGTTTATGATTATTGTGTTTTCAACAGTGATTGGATTGAGTATTATTTCTGTTTTTCTTTTTATGTTTGGGCTAATCTCACTAAAAATTTTATTATGGGGCTTTCTTTTAGGTATAATCTATATATATCTTTACAATACCCAAACATTAGATTTAATAGTAAGGGAATAGAAGTAGAGTATTACAATCGTTTATTCTATTATTCGATTGAGGATTATAATGGGTTAATTTTTGTGCCTTCTGTTTTTATTCTTTCAGAATTAGGACACAGCCCTATTTATTTGAAACTAAAGGAACATAAATACCCTTTAAACCCTCATAATCTTAAAATGGTAATTATAGGCCAAAAACAATATTTTGAATACCTCTCCCAAAAAATCAACGAAGCGTTGGATGCTATGAGTGAAAATGGAACTGGATAAGGCTTTTCCGGTTTTGGTTTCTGAATATTACCCCCCGTTCCCTTAAGCCTTCCGAAGGGTGACTTAAGGGAGAAAAAAAAAGTCTTTCTGATTTCCCGCGCTGCTCCTATTATCCTAACCAAACCTACCACAATCCCGTACAATCACCTAAACAAGCCTGCTATGCCAGGTTTCCCTTTAGTTCCCTTCAATCTTTCGCTACTGGACTTTGGGTCTAAAACCAAAAAGAGATATCATAATTACAGGCTGATTTTGTATTCTATCGGTCAGCTATTGTATGTAATCAGACTGAATAGCCCAAAACTTTTCAAAAAAAAGCGTACCTTTATCTATATCTCCCTAAGTCCCTGAGAATAAAGTTCTATTTAAGTTTTCGGTCAGGCCTTGTTGAGGGTTTGGTTATTTCGGAAAAAGAAAATTTTAATACGCAATTTTGTAATTCGCAAAGGAATCCTTACTTTTGCGGCTCAAAAACAGGGCAGTAGCATGAAAAGAATCTTAACAGTCGTAGGTACAAGACCTAATTTCATTAAAGTAACTCAGTTTAATAAGCATTTTAACAATGCCGAAAAGGGGTTTGAACACAAGTTGCTTCATACAGGTCAGCACTATGATGATAAAATGTCAAAGGTATTTTTTGAGCAGTTTAATCTGATACCCGATTTTTGGCTGAATATTTCCTCCGGCACCCCGAATACCCAAATGGCAAAAATCATGATGGGACTGGAAGAGACTGTGAATCAGTATAAACCGGACTTAATCCTTGTTGTAGGAGATGTAAACTCTACCTTTGCGGCTGCACTTACTGCCAATAAAATGGGAATCAAAATCGGTCATATTGAAAGCGGACTCAGAAGCGAAGACCGGACAATGCCCGAAGAAATCAACCGGATTCTTACTGATAAAATTACCGACTGTTTTTTTGTAACGGAACAGAGCGGGACAGACAACCTCCTGAAAGAAGGAATCCATCCGGATAAGATTTTCTTTACAGGCAATACCATGATTGATACTTTGGTAGCCTTTGACCCTCAGATACAGCAAAACCCGGTAACTGAGGAGTTAGGTCTTAAAAAAGGAGAATTTGTACTGATGACAATGCATCGCCCCGCTACAGTGGATAGTGCCGAAGGATTGAATGATTTACTCTCCGTTATTGAAATGAGTACTGCAAGATATCCCCTCGTTTTCCCGATTCATCCCCGTACACTCAATAATATCGAAAAATTCGGGCTGAAAGAAAGGCTGGAGAATATCAAAAACCTGATTCTTGCGCCTCCGATGGATTATTTTGCCTTTCAGAAACTCATCCATGATTGCAAATATGTAATTACCGATAGTGGCGGGATTCAGGAAGAGACTACCTACAGAAGAGTTCCCTGTATAACGCTCAGACCCAATACCGAACGTCCGGTTACTGTAAGTACAGGTACCAATACCCTCGCTCCGTTTGATCTGGAAGTAATCCGGGAAATAGTGCAGTCTATCGAACAGGATACCTATAAAAAAGGAGAAATCCCTCCTTTCTGGGACGGAAACGCTACTTTACGAATTTCGGAATCTCTCAATCAGATACTTGCATGATATTTTTAACATTTGGAGAAGCCCCTTCCGGCGTACTGGTAAGTCAGGGTTTTGATGTGGTAAAACTACTCAGGGAAGAATTGAAGGCAAATATCCGGTTAGTGTGTTTTGTCTCTCTGAGAGGATTCGGCAATACCCGGAAATATATCCGTCAGTATCAGCCGGATGCCATAGTACTTCCGATGTTTCCAAAACTCAAAAACTGGAAGTGGAATTATCTCACCCTCTTTTTCCTTTCGTTTTTTGTGGATACCAAAATCATCATAGCCCGGAATATCTGGGCCTCCCAACTGGCGCTCCGGCTTAAAAAAACCGGCAGGGCACAGAAAGTCTGTTACGATGGACGGGGCGCATATATGGCCGAGGTTCAGGAATATGGAGTAATACCGGATGAATCCGTAAAAGCCCAGGTTCCATCCGTAGAAAAAAGCGGGGTACTGGATGCGGATTATCATATTGCGGTTACTACTGAGCTGGTAAAATACTGGGAGAAAAATTTCGGATACACAGGCAATAATCATGTAGTCATTCCCTGTACACTCAGCAATGATTTTGCAAAAATAGACCGCGAAAGCATCATCAGAGACAGAAACGAAATCCGTGAAAGTCTGGGATGGAGCCCTGGAGATGTAGTGCTGGTTTTTTCAGGCTCCACTGCCGGATGGCAATCGCTGGGATTATTACATAAAATTCTTCAGGTGCATCTGAAAAAAAATCCTTCCCTGAGAATCCTGTTTTTATCCAAAGAATCAAAGGAAATTCAGGCCCTTACTGATACCTACCCTTCGCAGGTGGTTCGGAAATGGCTTTCACACAATGAAGTGGGAAAACACCTGAATGCCTGTGATTATGGAATCCTCATCCGGGAACAATCTGTCACAAATCAGGTAGCAGCACCCACCAAGTTTGCAGAATATCTGATGTGCGGACTCAAAGTATTGATTTCAGAAAAAATGGGAGACTACTCAGATTTTACCCTGGAACACAACTGCGGAACAGTGGTAAATGAGGAAAATATAGAACAACTTTCCCTTCAGCCGGTGGGAGTAGAGGAAAAATTATCCATTGCCCGAACAGGAATTACGCATTTCAGTAAACAGTCTGAAATAACTTTAAACCGCTATCGTCAGTTATTAAAGGCATTATCATCATAAATCAGCATCATATAATAAATCGCATGAAAAAGATAATCGTAACAGGAGGAGCCGGATTTATTGGCTCAGCAGTCATTCAGGAGCTTCAGAAATTCGGGCATGACATCTATGTCATAGATGATTTGTCTTTCGGAAACCGTCAGTTTATTCAGATACCGGACGAGAAATTTTTTGAAACCGATATTCTGGATACCAAAGCCGTTTCGGATATCATAGAGCAGATTCAGCCAAACTATATCGTACACCTTGCCGCAGTACATTTTATCCCGTATTGCAACCAACATCCCTACAAATCCTCCAATATCAATATTCTGGGCACTATCAATATCATGGAAGCCGCCCGGAAACTTCCCTCTCTTGAGAAGTTTTTCTTTGCTTCAACTGCTGCGGTTTATCCCATTTATGATGAAGCAATCCGGCAAGATCTGGTAACAGTTTTGCCGGCTTCTTACGGATTATACAACCGTGACGGAGACTCTCCGTGCAGTGATTTATATCAGAAAC
>JAIBAH010000082.1 GCA_019695295.1 Bacteroidia bacterium
CACCTGCCGCTACTGCGGGATTGGCAATCGGAGATGAAATCCGGATTATGGCTGAAAAACACTTCGGTTTGAAGTAGTTTCGGTTGTTTTACGGGGAGAATATTGAGGGAGAAATTCCGGATTTTCTCTCCTTTTATCCTAACTTTTAGCAGAAAAAAACGTAAAAATCCTTGAAAATTTTTTAAAAGCCGGGTATTATGATAAAACAAAGTATTTTTGTAATTCTGTTATTCTTAACAATTTGTATTAAAGCACAACCGGAAATGAACCCCGCTAAAGCCGGACATCTTGTCTTGCTGCCTGCCATGGAATTTACCGATGGTGAAACAGAAATGTTGCCCGGAGGCGATGGTGTTGAGATACTTGTAATGCGATACTATACAGGAGAAGTTCCTGTAGGGGATTCCATTTACCGTGAGTTTGCAGTGAAAAATACAGGAAATGCCCCCCTGATTTTTACCAACGTAGTTCCCGATTGTGAATGTACGATTTCCTATTTTACTGACGGCGAAATTCAGCCCGGTGAATCAGGAATCATTACGGCAGGATTCAGGGTAAAAGAAAAAGGAAAAATCCGTCATATCCTGACAATCCTTTCCAATACCGTCTCCGGTTCAGATTTTATAGAAATTTATGCAGAAGGAATAGATACAAAAGAAAAATAGTTGCTATATTTGCAGCGGTTTTGGCGACTTAGTTCAACGGATAGAATAGACGTTTCCTAAACGTTAGATCCGGGTTCGATTCCCGGAGTTGCTACTTCTCTGATACAATCCAAAGGAAATCCTATCCTTTGGATTTTTTATATTTTAAAAAACGAATAAAAAATGATAGATTTAAAGCGCCTCCGGATACATAGATTTTTAGCAGAAAATGCCTGTGCAAAATAAATATTTTTATAGATAATAAAATTATTATAGATTTGCAGCCTGTTTTTCATAAAATATTATTTATATCACCGCCATTATTATTTATGCCTTTTTCAGAAATTTTTTTAAATATCAATGAGTCTGCCACACTTGCCATAACCAAGAAAGTGAGGGAGCTAAAAGCGAAAGGAAAAGACGTTGTGGGACTTACGCTCGGAGAGCCGGATTTTGATACGCCAGAACATATAAAACAAGCTGCAATCCAGGCACTTAAAGACAATATTACCCATTATCCGCCCGTTGCAGGATATCCGGATTTGAGACAGGCCATCGCCGCTAAATTTGCACGGGAAAACAATCTTGAGTATAAACCCGAAAACGTAGTGGTTTCTACCGGTGCAAAACAATCCTTATTTAATGTGTTTAATGCCGTTTTGAATAGGGGAGAAGAAGTCGTTTTGCCAACACCCTGCTGGGTTTCCTATATAGACATGCTGAAAATTGTAGGCGCCAAAGTGGTGGAAGTAGAATGTGGAATCGAAGAGTCTTTTAAAATCAGCCCTGAAAAACTCGAGGCTTCTCTCACTTCCAATACCAAAATGCTGGTGTTCTGTACGCCAAGTAACCCAACGGGTAGTATGTATTCAAGGGAGGAACTTGCAGAGTTGGTGAAAGTACTGGAAAAATACCCGGATGTTTATATTGTTACAGATGAAATCTATGAGCACATTGCTTTTAACCACAAACACGTAAGTATTGCCGAGTTCCCCTCAGTATTTGAGCGTTGTATTGTCATCAACGGGCTATCCAAATCTTTTGCGATGACCGGCTGGAGACTTGGATATATGGCCGCATACAACAAAGAAATTACTTTTTTATCTGAAAAAGTTCAGGGACAGGTTACTTCCGGCGCAAATTCCATCACCCAAAAAGCGGCAGTTGCTGCGCTCAACGGCCCGATGGACGAAGTATGGGCGATGAGAGACGCTTTCCATAAAAGAAGGGATTCCGTTTTCCCAAAATTGCAGGCAATAGAAGGACTGAATTGTATTCTTCCTGACGGGGCTTTTTATTTTTATCCGGATGTCAGTCATTTTATCGGAAAATCTACCCCCGAAGGAATGAAAATTGATAATATAGATGAGTTGTGCCTGTATCTCATTGATTGCGGAGTGGCGGTAATTCCAGGCTCTGCTTTCGGTACACAAAATCATCTGAGAATCTCGTATGCATACGCAATTCCGGAGCTGGAAAAAGGAATGGACAGACTCGCTCACGGATTGGGCCTTTTAAAGTAAAAAAAGGAAAATAATATTTTTTTGGGGAAAGCGTCAATTTTTCCCTTTAATCTCTTTTGGCTTACCGGGAAAATTTCTAATTTTGCACCCAATAAAAAATATGCCTACATGATTACAGTTACCGCAGAAACAGCAAAGCAATTAGGATTATCAGAATCAGAGTTTTCGAAAATTTGTGAAATTCTTGGAAGAGTTCCCAATTTTACAGAATTGAGTATTTATTCTGTGATGTGGAGTGAGCATTGCTCTTACAAAAACTCCATTCTTCAGCTAAAAACCCTTCCCAAAACAGGCTCAAGAGTACTGAAAGGAGCAGGAGAAGAGAATGCGGGACTAATGGATATTGGAGACGGGCTGGCAGTCGCATTTAAAATCGAATCGCATAATCACCCTTCTGCAATTGAGCCGTATCAGGGAGCTGCAACCGGAGTGGGAGGAATTCACAGAGATATTTTCTCAATGGGAGCTCGACCTGTGGCTGCGTTGAACTCGCTTCGTTTTGGCAATCCGGATTTACCCAAAACCCGTCACCTGCTCAAAGGCATTGTGAAGGGAATCGGAGATTACGGAAATGCCTTTGGCGTGCCGACTGTGGGTGGTGAAGTCTATTTTGATGATTGCTATAACACAAATCCCCTCGTAAATGCAATGTCTGTCGGGATTGTACCGGTGGGTAAAACGGTTTCAGCCATTGCTGCCGGGGTAGGCAACCCGGTATTTATTATGGGTTCTGCAACGGGCACTGACGGAATTCATGGCGCTACTTTTGCGTCCGAAGATATTTCTGAAGCCTCCGAAGATAAATTACCTTCCGTTCAGGTAGGAGACCCTTTTACTGAAAAAATTCTGCTCGAAGCAACACTGGAAGCAATCGAAACCGGAGTCGTTGTAGGGTTACAGGATATGGGCGCTGCGGGTATCACCTGCTCTACTTCCGAAACCGCTGCAAAAGCAGAATTGGGAATGGATGTATGGTTAGATAAAGTACCGGTTCGCCAGAAAAATATGGAAGACTGGCAAATTTTACTTTCTGAATCTCAGGAAAGAATGTTGTTTATTCTGGAAAAAGGAAAAGAAGAGGCCGTCACCAAAATTTGGGATAAATGGGAGATTCCTTACGCTGAAATCGGCGTAGTTACCGATTCCCAAATGCTCAGATATTATATGGATGACAAACTTGTGGCGGAAGTTCCGGCTGAATCCCTGGTTTTAGGCGGAGGTGCGCCGGTTTATGTACGGGAGCAAAAAGAGCCTGCTTACTTTGAAAAAATCAGAAAATTTCAGTCCAAAAGCATTTCTGTTCCTGCAAAACAACAACCTGTAATAGAATTTCTGCTTCAGGTTCCTGCGATAGCATCCAAAAAATGGATTTATCAGCAATATGATTCCATGGTGGGTACAGATAATAATACAACGAATGCGCAATCTGACGCGGGCGTTGTAAGAATAAAAGGCACCAAAAAAGGCCTTGTCGTTACTACGGATTGTAATTCCCGCTATGTTTACTCCAACCCGGAAACCGGATGTGCGCTTGCTGTGGCAGAGGCTGCCCGGAATATCGTTTGTGCAGGGGGAGTTCCTATTGGCGTTACCAATTGCCTCAACTTTGGAAATCCTCATAATCCGGAAGTATATTATCAGTTTGCCGGGGCAATCCGAGGAATGAAACTCGCCTGCGAAATGTTTGATACGCCCGTAACCGGCGGAAACGTAAGCCTTTACAATCAGTCTGAGGACGGTCCGGTTTTCCCAACCCCTACGATTGGAATGGTGGGTCTGATAGAAGACATCACAACCGACCGTTTTACAATGGCACTTCAGCAAGCCGGAGATTTTATCTATCTTATTGGGAAAAATGTGGAGGACTTTGGCTCTTCTGAGTATTTGTACAGTTACTGCAAGGTAAAACACAGTCCTGCTCCTTACCTTAACCTGACAGAAGAAAAAGCCTTACAGGAATGTATTCTGGGAATGAGAGGCACCAAACTCGTAAAATCAGTACACGATGTATCCGACGGAGGGTTGATTATTTCCCTGCTGGAATCTGCTTTTGCCGGAAATGTCGGTTTTGATTTACATACTTCTCCTGATATGAGAGTGGACATGGCACTTTACGGAGAAGGGGGAGGAAGAGCAATTGTAAGCGTGGACGCAAGCCTCAATTCTGAGTTTCAGTTATACATGCAGACCTGTAAAATGCCGTTTACCCCTATCGGTAGAGTAAACGGCGAAAACGTAATTGTAAACGGTGAACTAATCGGTACAGTGGGATATCTTAAATCTCTGTACGATAATGCTTTGGCAAATATCATGTCTTAAAAAAGCCGGGCGGGCTTCACGGAAACCGTAATGGTTTCTTTGGGTTTTCTTATAGTATTAAATCAGAAATATCCGAAATCGCCGGAAACGAAAAATCCGGACTTCTTGAACAGCCTGATTTTTGCCGGAATTTTAGACTAAAACCGTTTTTTGCAAATAATGTATAATCAATAAATCCTTCCAAAACTATTCAGAAATCGGAAAGTATAAAAAAAAAAAATCCTGTATGAGTTATTACTCTCATACAGGATTTTTAACCTTCGTGCTGTTTATTAATAAAGGTAATACAACTTATTGAATGTGAGGATTCTTGGCAATGTATGCCGCCGGAAAAACCCTGAGCATACGTTTATCTATATCTGATACACATACCACTCCGTCCTTGTTTTCATCCAGGCCTGAATTTTGTTTATACATAATGGAAGGTTTGGCATATAAAACATAACAGGCATCCTGACTGACCGCTTTTGGATATAATATTGCGAGATACAGTTTAGTCAGACTATCGAATTTTCCATATTTTGATTTAATATTATTCAGATACTGAAATACATAGTCTAATTGTCCGATATGCGTAAGACGCTGTAAATGAGTAGTTGATGTACCCATTTCCGTAGCCGTTGCGGGCATAAACTGAATCAAACCCACAGCACCGCTTCCCCTGAAATTCACAGCAGAAGCATCAAACCTCGATTCAGAATACATCACCGACATTAACCACTCCGGTGGAATTTCCAGTTTTAGTGATATTTCTTTCACCTTTTCTTCAAAACCCGGAATATCCTGAACGTATAAAGCTGCTTTATCTGAAAGATACAGCCTTTGTGAACTTACAGGAAATACACTTTTTAGTAAACCCTTATTAAAAAAGCTGTGAGTCAACAGGTTAGAGATTGCAATACTGAATAATACAATCCCAAAACCTTTCATTCTAAGGAGTGGAACATTCGGAAAATAACGAATAATTGAATATTCCGCAGGATTTGTGGAGTTGTTTGTTCTTACATTTTTCATGAATATACGAAGGTTAAATTTTTTATATTTTAAAATAACTGATTCCTTAATTTCAAATACAAAAATACTATTATAAATAGTAAAAGTCAATAAAAATGGGATAAATATTTTATTTAAAACTAAAATGATTCGCATTTATATGAAAATGAGATACATCACTCAAAAAACTATTTTAGTTTCTTATTGTGCCGCCAGTCGTACTGATAACTGCTGTGATTTGCCTGCATTTTGTGAGGACGCCACAGCGTGACTGCAAACGAATAAAGTCTGTCCTTCCAAACGGTGGCAAGAAGCGGATTGGATTAAATACAGAAACCCAAAAAACTAATTTAGTTTCTAATCGTGAGCCACCCTTTTAAAAATAACCTATCTTTTATCTCCTTATTTTATTTCGGTAAAGATTTAGGTTTTTCTTTTACCTTTGTATTTTGAATAAAAAATATGAGGACATTTAAAGGAAAAACGGTTGTAATTACAGGAGCGGCTTCGGGGATTGGCAGGGCGCTTGCGCTGGCTTTTGTAAATGAAGAATCCAACGTTGTGATATGTGACTGGAAGAAAGACGGGCTGGAGGAAACGGTTCGTTTAATTGAACTGGCGGGCAAAAAAGCTAAACATTTCGTTTTGGATGTATCGGACAGGCAGGCGGTATTTGGCTTGATGGAAGGGGTGCTGAAGGAGGTGGGTCCGGTGGACATTGTTATCAACAACGCAGGGGTTTCGTTGGGGGAAGAGTTGCTGGAAAATGTGCCTGCGGAGGATATCGAATGGCTGATGGGCGTAAACTTCTGGGGAGTGGTGAATGGTACTCAGGCGTTTCTGCCTCATTTGAAAACCCGGCCTGAGGCAAGCATTGTGAATATTTCTAGTATATTTGGAATTACCTCTATGGGCAGGAATGCAATCTATTCTGCTTCAAAGTTTGCGGTAAGGGGATTTACGGAATCCATGAGAATGGAACTCACCGATTTTCCGAATGTCACTGCGATTTCGGTTCACCCCGGAGGCATTGATACCAATATCGTGAATTACGGAAGGCATAAAGACGAAAACACTGCAAAAGCAACTTCGGACAGGTTTAAAGAATTTGCAAGAACAAGTCCTGAAAAAGCCGCAAAGGTAATCCTGGAAGGAATCCGGAAAAAGAAAGGAAAAATCCTCATAGGGGCTGACGCAAGATTGCTGAATTGGCTTGCATGGCTTTTTCCGGTAAGGTATTCTGCCATAATCCGTAAAATGGAAGGATTTTGGGTAAGAAAAAACAAGGGCTGAGCCCGGATTTTCACCCTGATATCTTCTTCTGAAAGTGCTTTTATTTAGGGGCAAGCCTTAAAAGCAGAAGGGAGATTGGGAAAAATAAAATATTGGGAATCCAAACCGCAATCCAGGCGGGGAAGCTGTCCCCAACGAACAGGATTCCTGCAAGCAGCAAGGCGATATATACAATACTGATTACTACTCCCAGCCCGATTTGTAAAGCCGTTCCACCGCGTGACTTCCGGGAGGAAATCGCATAGCCGATAATTGTCAGGATGATGAGTGCCACAGGGTCAGAAAATCGCCGGTACCGCTGTATATACAAATCGTTGAGAATTTCAGAGCCTCTGATTTCTTCATTTTTGATGAATTCCACGAGTTCAGGGGTATTCATTGTCTCGGATTTTTGCTCAACGATAAAGATGTCCCCCGGGCTCAGATTAAAGGCGGTATCCGTTTTGATGATTTTTTGCAGGTTTTCTGTGTTTCCCGTTATTTTCCGGATTACCACATCTCTCAATTCCCATTTGCTGATAGAATCCTGCCAGATTGCTTTTTGGGCGGTTAGTTTTTCTGATAGTTTTCCGTGAGTGAATTTTGACATAGTAAATCCAAAGGCTTCATTTCGTTTATTGTCAAAATAAGTCATATACACATAGACTTCAGAGCCTGCTTTTTTGTCCACCATCACTCTTTTGTGAATATCCCGGTCTCTTGAGATTTTTCTTTTGGGAGTATATTTATATTCAAACTCAATTCTTTCCGCTGTGGCTTTGGGGACAATGTAGCCTGTAAGGATAAAAGACAAAACAGAAAGTCCGACTCCAACAAAAAGATAAGGCCGTAAAAGCCGGTAAAAACTGATTCCGGCCCCCAGAATTGCCACCAATTCGCTTCTTTGTGCCATTTGTGAGGTGAAAAATATGACCGAAAGGAATACACAAATCGGGGCAAACATATTCCCGTAATACAAAATCAGTTTGAGATAATAATCAAAAATTACTTCACTCAGGGGCGGTTTTTTTTCCAGAAAATAATCAATCTTTTCTACTAAGTCCACTACTACGGTAATTACTACTACCGCAAATAACATAAATAAAAAGGCATATATAAACCTTTTAATAACGTAGGAATCAATGATTTTCATATCTCTGCACTGGAAATCCGGACATTAATCAATCCGGATTACGCCGCAATTTACAATTTTTTCAGGATATGGTGAAAGAAAAAAGAGGAAAGAATGAATCTTAGTGGTTTCAGAGCAGGTATTTGTGTGCAATTTTTTATCAAAAGAAAACACATATGGAAATATAAAAAATTAATCTCACAAATCAAAAGCACCAGCAATCAGGTAAATTCAATAAAGTACAATATAATAAATGGAAAGTTTAGGATTAATAATTACGAGGCTCCCCGAATAGGGACAACCTCGTAATATTATATATAATGGCGGGTTTAAGTCTCACTTTAGCGAGCCACCGCTTCTAAACTTTCCCTTCATTCATCTCCGCAAAATACTGATGAAAACGGGGGATTGTATCAATTCCTTTGAGGTAATTAAAGATACCATAATGTTCATTTGGGCTGTGAATTGCATCAGAATCCAGTCCGAATCCCATCAGAATTGTATCTGTTCCCAGTATTTTCTTAAACATTGCGACAATCGGAATTGAGCCACCTTCTCTTGTGGGAATCGGTTTTTTGCCAAAGGCCTCTTCCATTGCTTTACTTGCTGCTGCATAACCAATTGATTCCGTCGATACTACAGCCGCTTCTCCTCCATGATGAGGCATTACTTTTACCTTTACACATTCCGGCGCAATTGCTTCAAAATGCGCTTTAAATAATTCCGTAATCTCAGAAGAAATCTGATGGGGTACGAGGCGCATGGAGATTTTAGCGAATGCTTTGGAAGGAAGAACGGTTTTTGCTCCTTCTCCGATATATCCGCCCCAAATTCCATTTACATCCAAGGTGGGGCGAATAGAAACCTGTTCGATAACTGTATATCCATTTTCTCCACGGGTGGCATTGATTTCTAAGTCTTTGCAGTAGTTTTCGTATGAAAATGGACGTTTGTTCATCTCGTTTCTGTATTCTGCACTCAGTTCTTCTACTTTGTCATAAAATCCCTTTACGGTTACTTTTCCGTTTTCATCATGCAAAGAGGCAATCATTTGACATAATACATTTACCGGATTGGCAACAGCTCCTCCGTACACCCCTGAATGTAAATCCCGGTTTGGTCCAACTACCTCAACCTCAAGGTAAGAAAGCCCTCTTAGGCCTACCGTGATAGAAGGGCAATCATTGGAGACGATAGAGGTGTCTGAAACAAGAATAATATCTGAGGTCAACAAATCTCTGTGGTTTTTGACAAATGTTTCGAGATTCCGGCTTCCGATTTCTTCCTCTCCTTCAATCAAAAATTTTACATTGCAGGGTAATTCCCCCATACTATTCAGAATTTCAATGGCTTTGATATGCATAAACACCTGTCCTTTATCGTCACATGAACCTCTCGCAAAGATTGCTCCCTGTGGATGTGCTTCTGTTTTTTTGATGATGGGTTCAAAAGGAGGATTATCCCATAAATCCAAAGGATCCGGCGGTTGTACATCATAATGACCATAAATCATTACAGTAGGTTTATCTTCGCTGATGATTTTTTCTCCGTAAACAATGGGATGTCCTTCTGTTGGAAAAATTTCCACTTTACTCATTCCGATTGAATTGAGGTGGTCAGCGATGCTTTCAGCTGTTTTTTTTACATCCTCCTTAAACCGGGAGTCCGCACTGATGCTCGGAATTCTCAGTAAATCCATTAATTCTGAAATAAACCGTTCTGAGTGGTCATTTAAATAACTTTTGATTGAATCCATAAATTTTGAATATTGATTGAATTTTTAAACTCCTGTTGAAAATTATCCGGCAAATTTAAAGAAAGATTCAGGGAAATAAAACTTAAAAAATACTTTCCGGGAAAATAATCCGGGAAAAGGAGAAAAAATAATCCGGTATCCGTTTGAAGGGGAAACAAAATCTTCTACCTTTGTAATCCAAAAAAATCTTAAAAATGGAAGCATATATTTTTGATGCAATCAGAACGGTAAGAGGCAGAGGCAATGCAAAAGGGGCTTTGGCGGGTGTTACTCCTACTGAACTTACCACTCAGCTTTTAAAGGCATTACAGGAAAAACACGGGTTTAATCCGGCATATATAGAAGATACAATCCTGGGATGTGTTACCCAAACCGGGGATCAGGGGGCAAATATCGCAAAGACAGCCGCTCAGCAATCCGGTTACGGAGACCATCTTTGCGGGGTAAGTCTTAATCGTTTTTGCGGCTCCGGACTGGAAGCAATTAATCAGGCGGCGGCATATATCTTATCCGGTTATAGTGAGATGATTCTTGCCGGAGGAGTGGAGAGTATGTCGAGGGTGAAAATGGGGTCTGACGGAGGAGCTATGTTTGTGGACCCTTCCGTGGTACTGCCCGGATATATCGTCCCTCAGGGAATTTCAGCGGATTTAATTGCGAGTAAATATGGGTTTTCCCGTCATGATGTAGATGAATTTGCCTTTCATTCGCAAATGAGGGCAACCTTAGCCGAAAAGGAAAAGCGGTTTCATTCCAGAATTCCTGTAAAGGACATCAATGGAAATATTATCCTGAATACCGATGAAAATATTCGCCCTTCCACGACCTTGGAGGGACTCAATGCGCTTGCGCCATCTTTTGCAGCGATGGGGGAAATGGCAGGCTTTGATGCAGTAGTGATAGATAAATATCCGGAAGTAGAGGAAATCCATCATGTACATCACGCAGGAAATGCGTCTGCGATTGTAGATGGTGCCGCAATTGCGCTGATTGGGAATAAGGTTACGGGAGAAAAAATGGGAATGAAACCCCGGGCAAAAATTAAGTCTTTTGCAATTTATGGAACTGACCCTACAATTATGCTGGTGGGACCTGCGCCTGCAACCCGTAAAGCCCTCACAAAGGCCGGAATGAATTTCAGTGATATTGACTTATATGAAGTAAATGAGGCTTTTGCTGCGGTTGTGCTAAGGTTTATGCAGGATACCGGTGTGTCCTATGATAAAGTCAATGTGAATGGGGGGGCAATTGCACTGGGACATCCTTTGGGGGCTACCGGATGTATGCTGCTGGGGACTGCACTGGATGAGCTGGAAAGACAGGATAAAACCACCGGACTCATTACACTTTGTATCGGTGGCGGTATGGGTATCGCAACAATTATTGAAAGAATCTGATTGGATTTTACCATTTTTTGTATGGAATAAATGAATAAAACAATGTCTCAAAATTTCACAAACGAGTTATTCGAATATAGTAAAGCAGAAAACGGAATTGCCTGGATTGTAATCAATCAGGTGAATGAACCCGCTAATTTATTCAGTTTTGATTTTGTCAAAGCATTTGTAGCGGTGGGGATACAGGCAATTGCCGACCCGGAAGTAAAAGGAGTAATCGTAACCTCCGGGCAAAAATTATTCATGGCCGGGGGCGATTTGCGTTTTCTGGGTTCAGTGTCAGGGGATACTGAAGCTTTCACCAAAGGAATTATGGAAATGCACAAAGGATTAAGAGCGATTGAAACCGGAGGTAAACCTGTTTTGGCAGCCATCAACGGAACCGCACTCGGCGGAGGGCTGGAGCTTTGTCTTGCCTGTCATTACCGGATTGCCCTGAACGATTCCGGACTGAAATTAGGGTTTCCCGAAATCAATGTAGGGTTATTTCCCGGTGGGGGAGGCACTTCCAAGTCTCCTTACCTGATGGGAATGCAGAATGCGCTCATGTATTTATTGCAGGGATTAGAGGTAAGGCCGGAAAAAGCCCTGAAAGACGGTCTGATTCATGCTTTGGCCAAAACTCCGGAAGAACTCAAAACGATGGCCGTAAACTATATTCTTTCCGGTCAGGCTGATGCGATTCAGCCCTGGGATAATAAAAAACATAAAATTCCCGGAGGCGGATTGAATTCTCCCGCAGGGTTCCAGGTGATGATGGCCGCTACCGGAAATGTAAGAAAAATTACTCACGGAAATTATCCCGCTGCCGGACTGATTCTTCGGACGATACACGACGGAATCGACTTACCGATTGACAGAGCCCTGGAGATAGAAGCCCGGAATTTTACGAATGCCTGTCAGACGAAGGAGGCAAGAAATATGATTCGTACGGGATTCTTCGGAATTCAGGCTGCCAAAAAAGGAAAAGCAAGACCTTCAGGCCAACCGGCTTACAAAGTCAGCAAACTCGGAGTCATAGGGGCAGGAATGATGGGAGCCGGAATCGCTTATGTTTCCGCTAAAGCAGGAATGCAGGTGGTTTTGCAGGATGTGAGTTTGGAAATGGCGGAAAAAGGAAAAGGATATTCCCGAAAATTACTCGATAAGGCGATTGCGGAGGGGAAATCTACCCCCGAAAAAGCGGAAAAATTATTATCCCTGATTACGGTTTCTGATGATTTTGCTCTGCTTTCAGGTTGTGACCTGGTAATAGAAACGGTAACAGAAAACCCTGAAATCAAGTATAATGTGACCAAGTCCACGGAGGCGGTACTGGCAAAAGAGAAAGTGATGAGCTCCAATACAAGCACGATTCCGATTACTTTACTCGCAAAGGCTTCCGAAAGACCGGGAAATTTCATCGGGATTCATTTCTTTTCTCCGGTAGATAAAATGCCGCTTGTGGAAATTATCAAAGGGGAAAAAACGGAGGAAAGAGCGATTGCCGCTGCGGTGGATTATACGGTTGCTATCGGAAAAGTGCCGATTGTGGTAAATGATAGCAGAGGCTTTTTTACCTCCCGCTGTTTTGGTACTTTCTGCTCGGAAGCATTGTTTTTGCTCGAAGAGGGTGTGCCGGCCGTTATGATTGAAAATATCGCCAAAATGAAAGGAATGCCCGTAGGTCCACTGGCGGTAATGGATGAGGTTACTTTTAGTTTAATGCAGCACGTTTATGAAAGTAATCCGGAACCCAACAAGCCGGAAGACGCTGTGCGTCAGTATAATATCGTCAGGTTATTAATGGAAAAATATGGGAGGGAAAGTAAAAAATCCGGTAAAGGTTTTTATGATTATCCTGTGGGAGAAAAGAAGAGGTTATGGTCGGAATTAAACGGTATCTTTAACGCTAATCCGGATAAAACAGAGAAAGAAATCATTGCAAAAAGAATCATGTATCGTCAGGCCTTGGAAAGCTACCGTTGTCTGGATGAAGGGGTGCTTACTTCAGTTACGGATGGAGACATAGGCTCAATTTTGGGTTGGGGATTTCCGATATATACCGGAGGCGCAATTTCCTATATTGATTTCGTGGGTATTCAAACCTTTGTATCGGAATGTGATACCTTTGCAAAGCAGTACGGAAGCCGCTTTGAGGTTCCGGCAAGCCTCAGGGAGTTGGCGGCTGAAGGGAAGTCGGTATTTGATTTCGGGAAGTGAATTTCTCACTAAGTCAGTCGCTAAGATTGTTGGGTAAAATCTTCTCTCTCTTTGTGCTTCCCGAGACTTTGCGAGAAATAAAAAACCTTTGTGTGAAATAAAAAAATGTGCTAATTTTAAACTTATTTATACAAAGACTCAAGTATTTATGGATTCAAACAATATTTTCTATCAATACCTACAAAGCCATCTGACGTTTCAGACATTTGGGACAAGTCATATAATAGTATTGATAGTCACCTTATTATTATGTATATCATTGCCTTTGCTGGCAAAAAAATATGCTTCTCTGGAAAAGCAGTTGCTTATCGGAAAGGCAATTGGCTGGATTATTATTATGAGCCTGATTGGGGCGGTTTTGCTGGAAATTGCTGCGGGAACGTTTGATTTTAGAGTACATCTTCCCCTGCAAATCTGTTATTTATCGAATCTCTTTATTCTGAGTGTTTTGCAATACCGCTCTTTTAAATGGTTTGAAATCATGTATTTTTGGGTATTCTCTGTTACCTTACAAGCTACGCTTACGCCCGATTTATCCCATAATTTTCCCCATTTTGGCTTTTTCCGGTTTTTTATCGGACACTCAGGCTTAATACTGGCGATTGTTTATGCGATTGTGGTCTATGAAATGAGACCCAATAAACACAGTATCTGGAAGGCAGCCCTGGCAACGAATGTCTATCTGTTTGCAGTAAGCGCAATCAATTATCTCATTCACTCCAATTATTTTTATACCTGTGCCAAACCCTTAAACCCCAGTTTATTAGATTCCCTTGGCGAATGGCCCTGGTATATCGTAAAAGGAGAGTTTATAATGATTGTATTTTATGGAATTATATTTTTGCCCTTCGCTTTTTCCAGGGAGAAAAGGGTTTGAAGAGAGGTAAACCCGCTTCGCAGATTGTATGTTTTATTTCGCTACAGGTTTATGCGTGCTATCTTTTGTGAGTATCTTGAACGCTACCGCTGAAATCTTTTCCCTATTCGGTCAAAAACTATACTCCTGCACCCTGAAAGAAAAACAAACCCGAATGGATTTATCTGATTTTCAATATGGGATATATTTAGTAGTACTCACTTCCCAAACAGGAGTAAATACCTGTAAATTTTTGAAAAATAAATAGGGTGAATGCTTCGTATTATAAGAGAACAGAGGGTGATTTTTATTCCTGAAGGATAACAGATAGATATAACAGATTGACGGGCATATTTCACCGAAAAAAGGGAGAAATATCATGATTCATAGAGTTTATATGCCATTCCCGGTTTATGGATTAATTTTTTACACAAAAAATCAATGTTTTATTCTGTAAAAATGGTTATTTTTGTAAAAAAGTTTCCTTTATAAGGCTTTTTTTAAGGAAATCTTGTCACCAATGCTGAATAAACCCAGTACTGTCAAACGCAAAAAAGGTATTCAGGCAGGCGTACGAAGTCAGATATTTTAAACAATATAAAAATGGACAGAAAAAAATTTATCATCAGCTCAGCTATGACCGCATTTGCACTGACCACTTTTGGGTCAATCAAGAAAGGTTCAGACGGGCAATTTAAAGGAGACTGTGATACCACCAATGATATATTAGGGCCTTTTTACAGACCGAAGGCACCCGTTCGTGCAGACCTGACCTACGAAGGATTAGCTGGAACCAGAATCGTTCTGAAAGGAAAAGTATATAAATCCGACTGTATTACAATACTCAAAGGCGCGCTGGTTGAAATCTGGCACTGTAACACTGACGGTGAATATGACAACGACTCTGATGAATTCCGTCAGCGGGCCAGTTTATACACAAATGAGGAAGGAGAATATGCTTTTACGACCATTTTGCCCGGCAAATACCTGAACGGCGAACTTTACAGACCTTCTCATATTCATTACAGAGTAACGGCAAAAAACAGCAAAGAATTAATCTCGCAAATCTATTTTAAAGGCGACCCGCATATTACCAATGACCCGTGGGCGTCTCAGGACAAAGCAAAACTGAGGATTTTAGAAATTATACCCGAAGATATCAAGGGAAGCCTTGCTATAAATTTTGATATTTATTTAAAGGGAAAATAGGAAATATTGGCTGGGAAATGAAAAATGCTATAAAATCGGAAGTCTGTAAAAAAGTATTTTTGCATTCATAATTTTTACCGAATTCAAAATAATACATCATCAAATCAATGTTAGAACAATTATATACTATAGATTGGGCAAAATTGAAACATGCTTACGGTTCGGCGGCGGGTGTTCCGGGTGATATTTGGGGGTTGATAAGTCCTGATGCAAAAGAAAGAGAACAGGCACTCTATAATTTATATGGAAATATCTTTCATCAGGGTACAAGATACGAAGCCACGCCTTATGCAATTCCTTTTTTACTGGAACTCATTGAGAGTGAGTTTACAGAAAATAAGCATGAAATCATTTCCTTGCTGGTAAATTTAGCTTTGGGGTATGAAGAAGAATATTTGCCTGAAGGAATCAATCCGGAGCAATTCAGAAAGGAATTAATGGAAATGGATGCAAATATGACCGACGAGCAGAGAATAAATGCTGAAAAGTATGGTTACAGTCCAACCGCTTTGATTTACTGTTATGATTTTGTGAAAAAAGGCATTCCCGTTTTACTAAAGTGCTTAAAAAATGAGGATGAAAACGTCAGAAAGGCGGCAGTTTATGCGATATCGTGGTTTCCGGAAGAAGCCGAAATTACAGTTCCCCCAATTCTTGAAGCGCTGAGTAAGATAGAAGGAGAAATCGAAATTGCAAATGCAGTTTTAGGAGTTGGTCTTTTGAGCAAACAATCCTCCAAAAGCGTTGATTTATCTTCCGTTTATCCTTATTTAAAGTCAGATTTAGAATTGGTAAGGATTTGTTCTGCGATAGCATTCGCAAAAAATCCGATGGAGGAAAAAGTACTGGAAATATTGATAGAAGGAATCAAATCTGACGCAAATCTGAATTATGTAGAAGGAATGTTATTTAATGAAGGAAGAATTTCGGGTTATGCAGGCACAACTTTGTCCAAATACGGGAAATCAGAGAAAGAAAAAATTATACCTGTATTGTGTCAGGTTTTGGAGTCCGTAAACGCTTATCAGTCATTGGATATTACCGCTTCAATTCTGTCAATCCTGAATGAAAAAAGAACAAAACCCATCAAAGAGGAAAAAGCAGAAGACCTTGATTCTCTGGAAATAATGGCTTTAAACGCAATCTGTGAGCACGGTGGCTGGACAATAGGGACAAGTGGTTTTGTGAATTATTTTCAACTGTTAAGGTCAGCCGGAATTCCCGATTCAAAAGAAAAGTTAAAGAAGTTCTTAAATAATGAACCTGAGTAGTGAAATAATGAATTAAAAAAAGCAAGAAAAGTTGTGAAAAATAAATACTATTGGCTGGAGGTAAGCGGAGGTTGCCTGGCGATAGGCGGTCGCCCCGGTATGAACCTGATAGAATTGCTGAAATCCGAAAACTGTTCTACTATCGTTACCCTTTTGAAGGAGAGCGAGCGGGCAATTGCGGAAGAAATAGGCAATAAGGCTTCCCTCGAAAACATGGACTGGGTGTGGCTGCCTTTATCGGCTTCAGCATTGCCTCCGGAAAAAGAAACTGAAAAAGTAAGACGGGTATTTGCCACTATCAAAGAGAAACTTACGAATGGAGAACGTATTTTTATTCACTGTGCAGCAGGAATACACAGGACCGGTGCGTTTACGTATGGCTTATTGCGCTACTTAGGCAATTCCGGTGAAACCGCAAGAGAAATCATAAAACAACTTCGCCCGATAACGTTCAGGGAAGCTCAGGATAAACACTGGAACTGGGGCGAACAGTTTGGGCAGGAGTATAATCATATAATGAATCAGAATATGGAAAAAGGTTGCGTATTTTGCCGGATCATCCAAAAAGAGTTGCCTGCGAGTATCGTGTTTGAAAACGAACAGGTTATGGCAATTATGGATATCCAACCTATCAATGAAGGCCACGTTTTGGTATTCCCTAAAGAATGTCATCCGTTTTTACATCGTCTGCCCTCAGCGTTAAGCCAGGAACTGTTCAGGGTAGTAACCGGAATAGAGAAAAGCCTGTGGCATATTGAAGGAATTGCATGCGAAGGAACCAATCTGCTGCAAAATAACGGGCGAAGTGCGTGGCAGGAAATTAATCACGTTCATTTTCATATTATTCCCCGTTTTGCAGGGGATAATTTCAAAATAAAATATCAGGCAAAACGCCCTTCCAGGGAAGCACTCAATGAACTATCTGATAAAATCAGGACACAAATCGGGTTATAAAGTAACTGCTCATATAAAAGAAACAACATCTTCATTTTATGAGGCAAATGAATAGGGTAGGGGAGTTTTAGGATGTAGAAAATGTAAGGATACCTGCGTCACTTACTGAAAAAAAAAATTGGCTTATCTATCAATTTACTAAAACCCCTCCATTTATTGCCGGAATAAATGAAGGGGTAAATATAGAAAATCGATACTAATTATTTATTAGTAGCAGGTGCTTTAAGGTCATCTTTATTGACAGGGAGATTTCTGCTAAAAGTTCCGTCTCCTAATTTGAACATGCCTGCATGAGGACCCGCAGGTACGATTTCTCCTACCGGAATCATGTCTTCGGGGTTATAATTGTATTGGATATGGTCAGCAGGCCAATAAAAAATATCCCGGGGTTGATTAGCCGCTTTTGCTGCTGCCGGCTCCATTTCTGGTTTTAACCAGGCAGGTCCTCTTCCCTGGGGGAATCGACCCTGACCAAAATTGGTTTTAGGTTTACAAATCAGTTGGTAATCCACTTTTCCGCTATGCTTTGCTCCATTGAGTTCTACCAGATCAAAACCTGTTGCGGTTTGATTGGTAATGGTTACGCCTTCAAAATATAGCATATTTACAGGGGTAGCAAATACCTTAATGGGATTCTCCTCATTTACTACAATAATTTCGGCAAGAATAGGATCTAATTCCACATGAGCAAAACCCTCTGTGAGGTTAACTGTTCCATAATCCTGATACCAGTATTCAGGCGATTCAGGGCAAAATAGTTTCACTCTCCCATGATTCGGGGTGGGTACAATTTCTGCGACAGCTCCCGTTCCTGTAATTTTAGTAGCACCAAAACCATCATTCCCTCCTACATAAGCATAAGCAACATTTGTTCCTGCATAGTTATTCCCTTCAAAATAGCCTCCAAGCGTAAATCCGCTATTACAAAAAGCACGACCTACTACCCCGATTGCATCTTCATTCTGAGAGTTTGCAATTCCGTTTAAGCCTACCGTATAACCCGGATTCCCAGCGGTAGTGCCTCTGTTACTATAGCCATAGATTGCATTCTTAAAAGCACCTGCCCCCATTGTCGCACTTGTATTGTTTAGTTGAGCATAGCTGGCAGAGGGATTAAATGTGGCACTGCTATTGTCCACGAGGCTGTAGGAAGCTATCCATACATTGGAAAAATTGATAGACGCAGCTACAGTTGCAGCCCCTGAGGATTGCGCATAAAGACTTGTGTATCCCGCAGCTGGATTGGCTGCCCATACTCCAGCACCTTGTATTGTACCTGCTGTACCCACTATAAAGTTTGTTTCATAACCCAGATACCCCCCGACATTACTGCTATGCCCATAGATAGCATCCCCTGTACCACTATTTACTTCTAATTTGGTAGTAGGTGCCGTTACACCTATCCCTATTCTTTGCGCATTAGTAGCACGCATTACCTCTGTATTATTGGTTCTTGTAACAAAATCCACATTGTCCGTAGTTCCGATAAAGTTCGTTGCGGGAGTTGTCCCTGTATTTCCGGTAAGATTCCATGCACTTCCTCCAGCCTCATTGGAATAGTCTTTAACCACCCATCTGCTGTCAGTCGTATTATATACTAACGTAACAGTTCCTCCCGCATTAATCGTAAGGTTAGCACCCGTACCTGTTATAATTCTCTCGGCTGCAGTAGCACCCGCATTCTGATTGGAAAGGGTCATTGTAAAAGTGGTAGCATTATATAATGTAACCACTCTACCATCAACAGTACCCGTTCCTCCTGCGTTTGCTGGATTGTTCAGGCTGAGAATATTAAAGTTAGCAGTAGGGCTACTTACTCTGTAATATGAACGAGGAGTTGTAGTGGTATTTACTGCAAAGTTGGGAGCGGTTCCTGTTAAAGTTGCTGCGGTTGTTTTAAGGGCAATGTCTCCTACAACATCCAGTCCGGTATTCGGGTCAAATGTATTTACCCCTACTCTTTGATTCGTTCCATCCACAACTGCTACGTTAGTGTTCGTTCCTCCTCCAAGGAAAAGTCTGTTGGTGCCTCCATGAGCGGAAAGCCTGACATCTCCGGCTCCTCCTCCTCCCGTAGCAACCCCAAGTTTAAAACGGTAAGTAGCATCTCCTACATAAAAATCTCCGTTTGAAGTAGCAACGTTCCAGTTAGCACCCGTCGCAAAAACATGTAATTTAGCAAGCGGGCCTCCCATTGCAAAGGTACCTATTCCTACATTACCGTTGTTTTTTATAATCATTTTTTCGTCAGTAACGCTGTTTCCTGCCGTATTGGTCATGAAGATTAGGCTTCCCGGTATTGCATTGGCTACGGGAGGGCCATCCACATAAGACAAAATTCTGGCAGTCTGATAGTAGGACGAAGTATTGTAACCATACCAACGAATTTCTCCTACATTATCTCCGTTATTAAGGGAAGTGGGAGCTGCGAGTGTTCCCTGATGACGCATCATTATAAAAGAGGGGTAATCTGAAACATAAGAAATGTGAGGTTGAACTCCTTCTCCTTCAATTTCCATTCTGGAAAGTCCATAGGCAAAATTGGTTCCGGAACCAATTTTGATTCTGCCATCATTAAATACGGTGGACCTTCTGAGGTTATTGGTACGGGTTACGAAATTCGTATTGTCTATCGTTCCGATAAAATTTGTAGCTGAGTTGGTTCCGGTATTTCCGATAATATGCCAATCGTCATTTACAGGGGTAATCCATCCCGGTACACCAAGCCCATTAGTTCCCCAAACCTGATTGGCATTGGCGGCAGTAGTACCTGTAACTACACCTGCCTGATTAAGTGCATTGGTAGCAACATTAACCGTTGCATTTAATCCGCCTACAATCTGACCTGTACCATTGGTAATCGAAACGGCATTATTGGCAACGCCTGCGAGCAGGTCGTTTTTGATAATAGCATTATTGGCAT
>JAIBAH010000204.1 GCA_019695295.1 Bacteroidia bacterium
TTGGACCTCAATCAAACACGACTACCACAATCCCTTCCGAATCACTTTTGCGGTTAGGGACATGCAGGGTTCTGCCATTGAATTGCAGGGAAACGGTTTGGGGAGTAGCTGTCCCCACATAATAATCCAGTCCGTTCAGGAAAGTTGGATAAAGACTGAATATAAAATGCTGGGTAAGTTCCGTCTGACTGTCGCCGTCATCATAGAGAAACATTGCGATATTGGTACGGCTTGCAGGCGTGAACTGAGGAGTAGAAAGCACATCATTATCAATAGAAAGTACGTCTCTGCCACTAGTCACCGCCTGATTGGCAGTAAAGATTGCGAAGGCACTTTCGGCATCATTTTTCGGTATCCCATTCAGCAGAAGCCCCGCAACCGAACCGGACGGGGGAACAGTTCTCAGATATACAAACTGGTCGGATTGCGAAAATTTTTCCCGGTAATAAATTACCTTTCTGTCACCGGTTTCTGCCGGGATAACCTGAAATTCATAATAGGTATCCGGACGAAGTATCGCTCCTTTCCAGTAGCCCTGAGCATCTGTCAGTAAATCGTACAGTGGAGTATCAGAAACCCTTGCTCCGGTTTCAGCCTGAAGGGCATAAATTTTAACCTGTGCACCGGCTTTGGGTTTATTTTCCCCCAACGTTACGACACGTCCGGCTATTTCAGGATGTTTTTCAGTGGGTATAGGATCTGTTTTAGGGATTTTATTATCGTTAAATAACCGGAAGAGAGCATCAAAAGTTGTTGCTCCCGTTGCAACCTGATAATGGTCTTCATCCGTAAGTCTCAGGTTCGTGGCACCGGGAATCTCCCCACCCTGAACAGCAGCATCACCATCAGAATAGACATTGAGCGTTGGGATTTCTCCTGCCGGGCCAGCGGGCTGAGCCTCGGCATTTCCTGCAAGATGCGCATAGTGAGCTACTTTGGCTGCATTTTCAGGTTTGCTCAGATAGGTATAACACATTCCGCTTCCGGCGCTGTGTCCCATTAAATCCACTTTATCCGACCCTGTAAGGGTTAGTACAGCATCAATCAGCGAATCCAGCTCCGCTTCGCTATTTCCGCTTCCCCCTCCTAATCCTGCGGTGGTATTCCAGTCTAAGACAAAAAGCCTGTCCGAACAATAATGATTATACCTGAAACGAATGGCCTGCTTTGCATAGGTATCACCGGAGGCCAGCATGCCATGAACCATCACAATCGGACGTAAAGAATCCGTACATACCGGAGCGGAAAGAGGAGGGAGAGGCTCCGGTTCTTTCTCAATGACTTCCGGTGTGCACTTACAGCCGAAAAAACCAGTGATTGTAAGGATTATTACCGCAAACCGAAATACAGGATGAATTATCAGTCTCATAAACTTTAATATACTTAAATGATAGATGAATAAAAATCAGGTTACAAAAATAATAAATTTCCCCTTCCCTTTGTGCTCAATCATAATTAATTATGCAGCAAGATTCTTTTGAATCATTCAGTTTTCCTGTAAAAAACAGGATTATGCGACATCATAGTATTTCCCATCCCCCTATTTTACAATTACATTGCTGTTTTTCGGATATTTTACGCTGTATTTAAAACCGGTTTTTCTTTCTTTTCCTGCTTCGAGGGTAAATTTCCAGGTGAGTTTCCCGGTATTGTCTTCTATTGAAGCTCCTCCGGAATCGAGTCTTTCCACAGTGATTTCCTTTAAATCAGAAACAGGAAACTGGTCTTCCAGAATGAGTTGCACCGGGAGCTTTTTGGTATTCCTTGCCGTGATTTCCCAGGCGATGCTCTGAGTCTTAAAATTCCCCACCAGTTGATTTTTGGAAAAATCTTTGAGTAAAGTACGGGTAATGATCACACTCTTGTCCCTTCCCAATGAAACTGTCAGTGTATCGCCGGCCAATCTGGGGCTAAGGTAGCCTTTCCCCACATAAGTCCCCTCAAAAAACACATTCGTCTCTCCGTCCACAAGCTGGTATGGCTCCCATTTTGTAATATTGGCGGTAAGAAAAGCATCCGGATCAATTTTTGGCGCACAATAATATTCATAATAAGCCGGAATCTGATGCGTACTGATTTCAGCGGTATATTCTTTCCCGTCAGAAGGAATAGTATAGGAAACTTCGATATCAAACTGAAAATTAGTCAGGGAGGCTTCTTTCAGGGAGGCTTCATCCACTCTCAGTACGGCCTTTTCCGGCAGGCCGGGCGTTCCCCTTACTCTCACTCCATCCACATAATATTCAATATCCCCCGACCGTGCTCCCCGGCTATCCCCATAATCTGCGGGAGTTCCTCCTGTAACCACACCGGGGGTAAGTGCGGCCACGCTCTGGATTTTTTTACCGGAAATTACTACAGCTTCCGTTTCTGTAATCAATGGCTGAAGCACAAGATTCATTACCGGATTCTGAATGGTAGTTTGGCGGGTATCATACCCGAGTGCTTCTGCTTTCAGCACCAAATCCTGGGGGCCAAGTCCTGTCAGGGAATAATTTCCGGATTCATCAGTATAACCTCCGATATTGCTTCCTTCACTATAAACTGCGGCACCCATTACCGGCAAGCCCTTTTCATCTGTAATTTTTCCGCTAACCGAACGATAAGGATTTGCGGAATAGGACACTGCCGGGGTAGTAACCGAAACGGGAGTACTGTAACCGGAAATATAGCCTAAATGCCAGGGCTGAAGCTGTGGTTTTTCGCCCCCCAGATTTGGATTTCCGGTAGAAAGGGTAAGACGAACTTCTTTCCAGTCTTCTCCGGAATTTTGAAGGACATTGGCTTTATACCCTAAAGTCAATGGGGAAGCTATGTCTTTTACCCGGATATCATAAGTAGGAGTCCAGCGGGCATCCGCAATCAGATAACTCAGATTCGCACCTACCTGCTGTACGCGGGGGGATTGGAGGGTAATGTATATTTCAGCAGAAACCCGGTCTTTTTTTTGGTTCAGTTCCGAAATCTGCGCATTGATTTTCCGGAGAGCCTCTCCTGTTTCCTTCAGTTTCAGGTTGCTTTCCAGCATTTTTAATTTTACCTCGGTCAATCGCTGACGCTGAAAATCTACCGCTTCTTTTAAATCTACCGTTTTCACTCCGGTCTGACTGCCTCCGATTTCCTGATTTTTACCCAGCATAATTTCCTCCTGGGCATATACATTTAATAATGCTTTTTCTGTATTGATTTGATGCATCATTTCCTTTTGACGGGTTTCCAACATCTTTAATTCTTCCCTTTGGGTCATTTCCTCCAGATGATTTATCTTGTGGGTAACCGAGAGAAGCGTATTCTCTCCTTCAATTTTGACCTGAATACTACCAGGATTTAATTTTGGCGAAATGCCTTTAAACACAAACTCCTGCTTGCCAGTCGTCAGCGAAACTTTTCCGGTTCGGTTTACCTGAGCACCATTCAGAAATACCGTGACACTTTTGATCTGCGTTTCAACGGGAACCGCTTCAGCTCTGAGTATTAGCGGAAACACCAGGATTCCTATAAGATACATCCATTTTGTCATTGCTTTTAGTGGATTATGAAATCCCAATTCGGGATTTCCGGTGAATTATCAGACAAAGGTAAAAGGAATTTACCGGATTTTTAGTACAAATTTTTATCCCGATTACATAGTTTTAACTAATCCAGGAAGAGCCGTTTTTTAGTCATAAAACCATGCATTTATCAGCGGCTATATGTGACCCACTCCCCCAAATCCGGCAGTTTCCAAAACCCTCCGGATTTTTCATGCATAAAACGGGAGAAGACCCCTACCTTTGAATAACCACCTTTCCTGTTTCATATCCTCCATGTATTAAGTCTTCCACCCGCCAAATATACAAACCTTCCGGAAGCCCTCCAAGGCTTACCGTTTCTTTTTCCGACTTTATGTCCCTGCTCAGCACCTCCCGACCCTGCAAATCCATTAACCCAAAGGTCAAGGTAGTTGCAAGGCATGCCTTGCAACTACCTTGCAATTCCACATTCACCACCGAA
>JAIBAH010000083.1 GCA_019695295.1 Bacteroidia bacterium
TACCATTTCCAAGGCCTCCGATTTGAACTTTGCGTCGAACTTGCGACGTCTTCTAACTGAATTTTTCTTTTCCATTTGAATACAAAGTTAATGGATTTTTCTGTGCGGATTTTTGGGACCATCTCACATCTCATTAAACATCACAGGCTCTTCTATTGGACGGTCAGCAGTTGTCCCTAATAATTTTGGAGCCGCTAACGTAAATCAACATGTGTGTATTATTAGGGTAAATATGGATATAGTAGAACCACAATATTTAGCTCTATTTTTAAATTCTCGAAAAGGACAGGAAATCATTGCTTCTTTTCAAAACAATTCCAATAGAGAAGGATTAAATTATACCCAAATAAAATCTATTAAATTTAAAGCAGGTAGTATCGAAGAACAACAAAATGCCATTAATTATATTTCGGATAAAATAAACGAATCTAACATGTTAGAACAGCAATATCTAACCGAAATAGAAAAATATGAAAAGCTAAGGCAAGCGATTTTACAAGAAGCCTTTCAAGGCTTATTATCTTCTCCTTTGCCTGACGATGATAAAGTGGAAGATTTATTAGAGCAGATAAAAAAAGAAAAAGAAAGCTATCTTGCGACCCTCAAAAATAAAAAAAAAATGGCAAGCCCAAATACTAAAAAAACGCTCAAAGAATTGAGCCAACTTGTTTATGAACGTTTGAAAGAGTGGTATGGTGATGTTACATATACTTCTCACGAGTTAAAGAAGGTATATAAATACTTTGCAGATAGCGAATATACGTTACTAGATGACAAAGGAAAAATAAAATTTGAAGACTTTGCTAATGCTTTTGCCTATCTCATTCGTAATGAACCTACGAATGAAGAACCTGTTAAAATAAATATGTTTTTTCATGAAGGTGCTATTGTCTATCAAAATAATCTATCTCAAATATGAAACTTCGCCGACTAAAATTAGAAAATGGATGTAGATATAGAAGCCTTGAAGCATTTGATGAGGAAAAAACCTTTCCTAAACATCCGGATTTCAAAGATGAAATTGACCCCATTTGTTTGATGGGATTGAATGGCTGTGGGAAGTCTAATTTATTAGAGTTATTATCCGACATATTCTTTATTTTAGACAGTTACCTTCTCAAGGAAATGGGTTACTACAAAGCCCCTTCTTATTTTCCTTTTGCAGACAATAGAAAAAGAAGTGAAATCTACTTTATGATTGAGTATGAAATAAAAGTAGCAGGAGAAAACAAAATCATTAAAATTATTCGTACCCCTCCTAAATCTAAAAAGAGAACGAATACAAAACCTGCCCCTATTTTTCAATATCGAGATGAAAATAAAGACTATCAGCCCTTAGAATTAGCCCCAAACGAACTAAGAAAATACATCCCCAAAGTCATTGCCTATACATCGGGCGGAAATGAATTAATCAGCCTTGCTTATACAGAAATGCAAGACAACTATGGGCGACTTGTAACCAATAGTGCAAAAAACGACAAATCTTTAACTTTTGATTTGCCAAAAATCATGTTTTTGGATTATGACATCAACCCCGCTATTGTGATAGCCAATTATTTATTTGCGAGCAAAGAAAAATTAGCCCTATTTAAAAGCCTCTTAAGAGTTGATAACTTAGATTCTTTTCGTATTCAAGTAAAAACCGAGCCAACAAAAGGTTCTGATCCTATTATATTGACAGAAGAGCTAGAAAATATTATTCAAAAATTAACTGCTTGCGCTACTTGTTATACACATAAAACCCCTTCAAAAACCACTAAAAAAGGAGAAATATTTTTTGATTATTGGACATTGGATTTTGTGGTAACAGACGCAACTCGACAAGCATTTTTGCATTACTTTGGAAGCGCAAAAGAGTTGTTTTATGCTTTTTATAAACTCAACTTACTCAATACTTTATGTATTAAAAAAGAACATAGGGAAGATATAAAAAGGAAGCGGAAGCAAGGCATTTTCATGAAATTCCCTACCGTTTCTGACTTAGATAAAATCTTTAATATTTCTAAAGTGGATTTGGTTTTATCTACCCCCAAAGTAATAACTGAGTATATAAAAATCAGTGACGGAGAACATCAATTTATTCATATAGCGGGAGGAATGCTCTTATTTGATAGTTTGCAGGATGAAGAAGATTATTTATTTTTGATGGATGAACCCGATACCCACTTTAATCCCTATTGGAGAAGACGATTTTTCAAAGAGTTAAACCAAGTTGTCGAAAATAAAGAGATTGAAATGATCATTACTACCCATTCTCCTTTTATTGTGTCAGATTGTCATGGCTACAATGTATTCAAGTTCCAAAGAGTCCCTGATGGTACAGAGGTAAAATTCACTCGCTCGCATATGGAAACTTATGGTGCTTCCGAAGAAGATATTCTAACTAATTTGTTTTTAGCAGAACATGCAGATATTCTTTCTAAATCTGAAGAAGCACTCAAAAAAATCGCAGAAGAAATTGATACTATTCAATCCATAGAAGAAGTCTATACTTACAGACAAAAAATACAAAATTTTGGTTCTTCTATCCATAAACTCCATGCGCTTGTTGCTATAGATGAAAAAGAACAAGAAATCACTCAGAAAACGTAAGCACCCAATAAACCATGCTTTTTCCCTTAACATATATAGAAAACCATGATATAGAGAAAGTTCATCAGCTATTAGAACATTTCTTTTGCCAACTCCAAACTGCAACTGTTTGGGATAAATCACTATTCCCTAATTGGTATCATCCAGTTTTTGATAAAGGATTACTATTTCAAGAGAGGGTGTTCAGACATATTTTTGATAGAGTGCAGAATGAATTTCCTATGGGGACATTATTTGACGATGAAAATCAAAAAAATAGGCAACAACTCTATCAAGACGTTTTAAATAGCAATAAGATAGAAGATATTTGTAATGATACAGGTTTAGAAGTTGCTAATTTTAAGAAGATGACAGATAAAGATACTCTGTTTAGGATTATAATGAAGAAAAAAGAAACAACTGATAGGAAAGCGGAACAAAAGATAGTGTATGAAAATTGCCTTATCGAATTGTGGGAGACTCTGACAGCAGAGGTTTTAATTTCAAAAAATTTAAGTCTGCAAAATATAAAATGCCATTATCAAGTTTTTTGTAAGCATAATGGAGACGTATGTGTCATGTGTGGTATGGAAAAACTGCCCTTACCTAATTCTGTTGGGAGAGCAAATTATGACCATTATTTAGATAAAGTAGGATATTCTATTTCTTGTGTAAATCCGCATAATTTAATCCCTATTGGAGGACAGTGTAATACTTATGTGAAGGGCAGTAAAAATATGATAATAGATGAAGAAGGGGCAAGATGTTATGCCTTTTATCCTTATGCCGCTTCATATGAAAATCTTATTTTTTCACTTGATTGTAGCAAAGAACCCTCTACATATGATGGCGGAGATTGGACAATGAGCATAACTCCTGAGAAAAGCTCTGATATTGTAGAAAAGAAAATCCAAACATGGAATCGGGTTTTCAAGATAATTGATCGCTATCTCGAATATATAAAAATAAATAGCAATCGTTTGATAAAGGAATTAATCAATTCAAATGGAGACATAATAAATGAACTACAGAGATTAAAAGACTTTGTAACCCGAAATATTCAATTCGAAATAGAATGTGTACCCAAAAAAATGTTTTACGAATATTACTTAGCAAACCCTCAAACGATTCAGAAATTAGTAATAGTAAGTAAAGAAGGTAATATAAATCATGTTATTGTGCCTCACTTGGAGTAGTAGCCAACATTATACTTATTCGATTCATTAGTGATTTTAGCAACACTTTTGTCTATTAAGCCGCATTTTATTAAAACATAGTTTTACTGATATAGAGGATTCTTCGAAAAAGGGAGTAAATTTCATAAAGAAATTTTAATAATGACTATTAAAGCATATTATCCGAATGGATTGGATTTTTGGAGTTCTGTATTAGCACAAAAAATCACCCCTCCTGAGCAGCTTTTTCTTTGAGGTGAGCGGAAAGTGCGGTTCCAAGATACATTTCTATTAAGTAATGCACCATATAAATAACGGGGGTCAGAAACAGGGCAAGCATAAATTTGTACAGATAATTCATGGTACCCACAGCAAATATTTGAGCAATGGCCCATTTTTGTGAAGACTCGGGCCCGATATAAAAGGCAATGAATAGCACAACAAAACTATCTACCAGCTGAGAAATCAGGGTGGAACCGGTAGCCCTGAGCCAGATATACTTTCCGGCGGTGATTTTCCGTATTTGCTGAAAAACAATCACGTCCAGTAACTGACCAATGAGAAAAGCAGCAATGGAACCTATGATAATCCATAATCCCTGATTGAATACCCGCTCAAACGCTACATTGATATCGGGTTTGATATCGGGATGAATTCCCAGCCAGAAATCGGCGGGCACAGTGTGAATTGCCATATATATCATCAGGAATGCGTAGATGATGAGCCCCACCGTCAGATAGGAAAGAAATTTTACCCCCTTTTTTCCATAGTATTCATTTATAATATCTGTCATTATAAATACTACGGGCCACATGATTACCCCCGCAGTGTGGGTAAAAGATAAATGCTCCTGAAAGAAAAAACTCCAGTCCACAGGCTGAAATCCCAGCGTTTTTTCCAGAGAGAAAATTTTGGAGCCAATCACTTCGGCAATCAGGGCGTTGGTTACAAAGAATCCCCCCAATATTATAAATAACAGATTTTCTTTTTTATAAATGTCAGTTTGCATAAGGAAAAGTGCTAAGGATGTGCGTAAAAATCATTGCACAAATATATACATTCTGAGTAAGAATGAATCTATTCAGAAAAAATAAATACGGCCCCTTTTTCAGAAAAAGGAATTACAGATTAAAATGCTACTTTTACAGAGGGGGAATTTCTGCTCAGAATGTAGCTTTTTTTCTGACCGGACGCATTCAGGTGAATGATGTTGTTTTGGGAATCAAATTTTTCGGTCAGAACGGTATTGGTGATAGAACAGGTGTTGATTTTGCTGACGTTTTCTGCTTCAAGATAAATCCATACTGCGTCATCTTCTTTTTGTTTTCCGATAAATTTCCATGAAACGGGCTGTTCATTCACAGAGATTGAAAAATTATTTTTTAAATATCCTGAGATGAGTGCGTCAGCGTCTTTACTTTCCTGAGCGGTAAAGAGTTTTATTTTTTTCCCTGAGGTATTTTCAATCGCATTTTCCAGGTCTTCCGTAAAAATCTTGGTGGAAATCTCAAGGCTGCGGGAATCAGGCCTGTAATCTATCTGAGTAATACTCATGTAAAAAGGATGGGCACTTGTCATGAATGCGGCAAGGAGCAATAACCATTTCATAGGAATTATTTGTTTTTTTTTGAGAATAGGACGTTAATTCTGCCGTAGCGTTACAGAAAGAGCAAAAAACCACATTTTATTTATCATCATTTGTCAGAATCTGCTGTAATTCTGAAGGAGAATGCACCAGAAAATCCGGATTGGAAAGCGCGAGCAAATCCGTATGATTGAAGCCCCAGGTTACGGCAACTGATTTTACTCCGGCTTCTTTTGCCGCCTGAATGTCTCTGATTTCATCCCCGACCATCCATACATTTTCAAAAAAATATCCCTGTTTCTGAATGACAGAGCGGATGATTCCGGCCTTACCGAACAGCAAATTGGGAGCGTGTACTTTTTTAAAAAAAGTCAGATTGTTTTTTTTGAGCAGATGATTTACATTTTCGCGGGAATTACTGGTAAGGATATGTAATTCATGTCCGTTTCCGTGGAGCGATTCGAGTACTTCTTTCATGCCTTCAAATAAAGGGACAGACTCTATTCGGACTTTAAATGCGGCTTTCGCCTTAATCATAATCCCCGGCATCTGTGTCCATGAGATGCCGGTAAGTTGCATAAGTTCCGGAATACTTTTGGTTTTCCACTCAAGCAGTTGCTTTCTGTCAGCGGGAGGAAGGCCGTATTGTGCCCCAAGCTCAGCGATTACTTCTTCTGCAATCATGAGCGAATCCGCGATAGTACCATCAAAATCAAAAAAAAATCAGCATTATAAGGAATTTCCATTACAGAAACAGACCTTTTAACTTAAATGTAAAAGGTCTGTTTCAGGGGGTTATTGTAATACACCCAGTTCTTTTCCTACTTCTGTAAAAGCCTGAATAGCTTTATCAAGATGTACGCGGTCGTGCGCTGCCGAGAGTTGCACCCTGATACGGGCTTGTCCTTTGGCTACTACCGGGTAGAAGAACCCGATTACATAAATGCCTTTTTCGAGCAGTTTTGCAGCAAACTGCTGAGCGAGCGGCGCGTCATACAACATAATGGGGACAATTGCGTGCTCTCCGGGCTTGATATCAAATCCCGCTTCAGTCATTTTCGTGCGGAAATACTGAGTATTTTCTTCAAGTTTGTCCCTTAATTCCGTAGTCTGGGAAAGCAAATCAAAGACGGCAATGCTTGCACCCACAATGGAAGGAGCCAATGTATTGGAAAAAAGATAAGGACGGGACCTTTGACGCAACAATTCTATCATTTCTTTTTTTCCGGTGGTAAACCCTCCCGAAGCTCCGCCAAGTGCTTTTCCGAGCGTTCCGGTTATAATATCCACTCGGCCGAGTACATTTCTGTGTTCAATGGAACCTCTACCTGTTTTTCCTACAAATCCAGTGGCGTGACATTCATCCACCATTACGAGCGCGTTATACTGATCGGCCAAATCGCAGATTTTATCTAATTGGGCAATCGTTCCGTCCATAGAAAAAACGCCATCCGTTACGATGATTCTGTTCCGGAGGTTTTGGGTTTCCTGAAGAATTTTTTCCAGTTCATCCATATTATTGTGCTTGTAACGGAAACGCTGTGCTTTACATAAACGCACCCCGTCAATGATACTTGCATGGTTGAGTTCATCGGAAATGATTGCGTCTTCGGCATCAAACAAAGGCTCAAAAACCCCTCCGTTTGCGTCAAAAGCGGCTGCATATAAAATGGTGTCTTCGGTATGCAGAAATTCTGCTATTTTACTTTCCAAGGTTTTATGAATATCCTGAGTACCACAAATAAATCTGACAGAAGACATCCCGAACCCGTGGGTATCGATTGTGGCTTTAGCCGCTTCAATGACTTTAGGGTGAGCTGAAAGTCCGAGATAATTATTCGCACAAAAAATTAATACTTTTTCTCCTGTACTAATCGTTACTTCTGCACCCTGAGCAGAGGTAATAATCCGTTCTTTTTTGAATAGTCCGGCGGACTGTATGTTGTCTAATTCTTTTTGAAGTGCCTGATAAAAAGGTAAATACATATTAATTTATTGTTAAATTTTGCGCAAAAATACAGTTTTTCCTGAATCTTTCCGCTTTCGGCA
Organism: Bacteroidia bacterium; assembly: GCA_019695295.1. Lineage (GTDB taxonomy): Bacteria > Bacteroidota > Bacteroidia > J057 > J057 > JAAFHL01. The sequence goes on from JAIBAH010000083.1 coordinate 7,381, forward strand.
AGGAGAAATATTTTTTAGTCTTTGTCTTCTCCCTCAGGTTCTATAATTCTGATTTTCTTTTCGTTTTTTACCACAATCTGAGGTGTCCCATTAAACTGATCCACTTCTCCTCTGACACAGATTTGTTTGCCTTTTAGAAATACTTCCGGCAGGTAAGAGAAATTAACCCTGTCTCCGCCATAAATCACTACCGTAAACACCTGATTGGGAAAGGTATAATCCAGATTGATATAGGTAGATTGTGATTTACTGGAGGCATTGAATCTCGTGGCAACTACTGTTCCGCATACAGTACACCGGTTTCCGATATAGTTTTTGGCTTTGTCAGCACTTACCTGACCTCTTTCCAGTGCGATGGGTGGAGGGGGCGGAACGGTATCCTTTTTTATCCATTTATCCGGTTCACACCGGGCTTCCACTGCGGTTTCGAGGTCATCGGGCATTGAAGGGAAAAAATCTATTCCGGTTATTTTTTCTACGCTGTCTATGCTTACAAGAAATTCAGTGGGATTTCTTTCCATCTCCTTGTGAGGCACAAGAAAGGCGATTCCCTTTACTTCGGGTTCTTTATAGTCAAGCAATACCTTATAATAAGCCTCCGGAATACTGATTTTGTTTTTGCTTCCGATTTTGGGTAAACCTTTTTTCAGGATGCCTCCGGTTACGATGTATATTTCTTCGTTTTCTATCGCCCATTTTCGGGCTACGTTTTCAACATCAGCCCAAACCTCACGATTGAATCCCGGCAGCTGAGGGCTCATATTGCTGTAAAAGTAGGATTCGCTCAATGCTTTTTTGGACCACCTGAAATCGGCGGAGGGCGCGAGATGTCCCCTGTCATAGCCGGATTCCCAGTAATCTTCCAGTCCTGCGCTTCCTTTTTTGAGAAGAGAATCCTCCCGGAAGTCATTGGTTCTTCCGATAGTTCCCTCGAGGATATCCCGGTTTACGATATTGGCTACCCAGTTAGGTTGTTCATGCATTTCATTGTATCCAATCATCATCGCAGAATGTAATACCACTTCACTGTCAGCGGCACACCTGGGTTGGCCCAGGCGTTGTAAATCTGCCTGAATACGTTTCAGTTTTAATAATTCAGCAAACCGGTTAACAGAGTCTATCTGAGTAAGCAGTGCCTTTTTGGTTTTGGAAAGGCTGTCAATCTGCCGCCACAACTCTTTTGTACTTTGAGCAGAAAGACCAAAGCTAACCAGTAAAAAAACGATAAGCGAAGTAATACGCATATTTGATACCCCTTTTATATTATAATCTAAAAACGGTTGCAATATACAAAAATATCCCCTTATTGATTAAAAGTGTCCTCAGGTTTGTTTTTGTTTTAGTAAAATTTCTGTCCCTCTTTTTACCCGGAAGAAAACGAAATCCTAAAGTCTCATTAATAAATTCCCCCTGTAATACTCTGAATAATCTTGAATTGCCCGAGGAATTCTTTAGCGATAACCCGAATAAGCGTATAAACCGGAATTGCGAGCAGTAACCCCGGCACACCCAGGGCCATTCCGGCAGCGAGTATCAGAATAAAAATTTCCAAAGGATGTGCTTTTACGCTACTGGAATATATAAATGGCTGCATAAGCGCATTGTCAATGAGGTGAATGACATTAAATAATATAAATGCCTTGCCAAGCAGCGGAAGCGTAAATGCATAAAAATCCAGATTCATATTGGAGATAATAATCATCAGCATTCCAAATAAAAGCCCGATGATAGGCCCTACATAGGGAATTACATTAACCAGACCGGCAACAAATCCAATGAGCAAAGCATTTTCTACCCCCATGAGTTTCATCCCGCATCCTACAAGCGTCCCCACAATTGTCTCTTCAATAATCAGCCCGAGAAAATACCGGGTCAGTAGTTTTTTGGAATGTACCATAATGTTCGTAATCTTATCCTCGTATCCCGGAGGCGTAAGCTGCATGACAATATTGTAAATCATCCGGTCTTCTTTCATGAAGAAAAAAGCAATAAAAGTAACAGCAAATAATAAGATTACGAGGTCTCCGGTAAACCCGACAAGTCCGGAAAGGAGATTGGATATTTCAAACTCTGACAAAAATTTCGTCAGTTCATCCTGACCATAATCCCAGAAGGTTTGCCCTTTTTTAAGAAAATGATATTTTACGGCTTCTTTCTTTACCGACATCAGAGGCTTTTCCACACTCAGTACCATTTTCTTCACATCGAGTTTACTCAGGTTTTGAATTTGCTCCGCAAGAATTGGCACAAAAAGAATCATGAAGAGAGAAAGTAGTCCATAGATTGTCATAAGGGCAACTCCGGCACATACCCCTTTGGGAATTTGCCACTTTCCTATTTTTATCCATCGGAGCGTTTTAATGAGCGGCCTTCCAATCAGGGAAAGTACCATCGCAAGAATGATGTATAAAACCAGTTTCTGGAAAAACCATAATAAAAACAAAATAATCAAAAGTCCAGCTCCTATAAAAATCCAGCGGTATCGTTTCATTTCCGGTTTATGATATTACAACTTGAAAAAGAATTAAAATTATCAGTGCTTCTCCCCTACGGTATTCGTCTTTCTCTTTGGAATAATTATTTATGGTATTGAGAATAAATCCGGATGAAACTTCCGGAATATTTCTTTTTCCCAAAGCAGTTTACTCTACGTTTTTTTGTACTCAAAAATCAGAATAAGAAATAAACTCTCTTAACTGTAAGCCTGAATACAGAGTACAAAGGTACTGTTTTTAATCAAAGAGACGCTAAAGAGATGCTTTTTTTTGTAAAAATCATTTTCATTTACCTCTTTTTTTCTATTACCCGGGTTATCAGACCGACAGAAAAAATACGCTTATTATGATATCCCCTCTGAGATTTTTTGTACTGCTTTTCCGTCCGTTTAAAGCATCCGGAGCGGGGATATCCTGATTAGTGCTCCTGTCTTATAACTTTTAGCGGTATATTTTTGTATAAGCATTATGAAACATATATGCCTGATATTTATAATTTTGATTGGGGGTATGAACCTATATTCCCAAAGCGTCACGGAACTTACCCTGAATGAGCTGGACGCAAGGGTTGCAGCCGGCAAGGATACAACTTATGTAGTGAATTTCTGGGCTACATGGTGTCGTCCGTGTATAGCGGAGTTGCCTTATTTTGAAATGGCAAACGACAGTCTGAAAAATCAAAAGGTAAAAATTCTCCTTGTGAGTGTGGATTTTCTTTCGCTGAAAGAAGAAAAACTCATCCCTTTTGTTCAGAAAAAAGGATACCGGAGCGAATTATTTATCCTGAACGAAAAAAACGAAAATGAATGGATAAACCGGATTTCGACGGATTGGTCAGGGGCAATTCCCGCCACATTAATTCTGAATACAGAAAAAAAATACAGGCACTTTTATGAGCAGGATTTTCATGATTTTCCTTCTTTATATGCTACATTTCAAACTTTAATATCTCAATAAAATGACAAAGTACATTAGTTTAATTTTCACAATTATTTTATTTTCGACATCGGTTTTTGGTCAGGAAGCTGCCAAAAAAACGGGCTTGCAGGTAGGTGACAAAGCTCTTGACTTCAAACTAAAAAATATCGACGGAAAAGAAATTTCTCTTGGCAGCTACAAAAAAGAAAAAGGAATGATTCTTATTTTTACCTGCAATCACTGTCCTTATTCTGTTGCTTACGAAGACCGTATTATCGCGCTTCATAATACCTATGCCAAAAGTGGATTTCCGGTACTTGCTATCAACTCCAATGACCCTGACGTAGTGCCTGAAGATTCGTACGAAAACATGAAAGTAAGAGCCACCGAAAAGGGATTTCCCTTCCGCTATATTTATGACGCCACCCAATCCATCGCAAAAGGATATGGTGCAACCCGTACCCCGCATGTGTATGTGTTAAAAAAAGAAAAAAAGGGATTTAGAATTTCTTATATCGGTGCAATAGACGATAATTCTCAGGATGCGAAAGCGGTAACCCAAAAATATGTGGAAAATGCGATTGCTGCTATTTCCAAAGGCGAAAAACCTGACCCCGAAACGACCAAAGCGATTGGATGTACCATAAAATGGAAAAAATAATTTTGTAAAAAATTGTTCAGGTAATTGTTTTTTCAATAAAGGTTTTTACCTTTGTACCGTATTTTAAATCAATTATTCTATGGCGAATCACGTATTTCTGGATAAAATTGGTGGCTCCCCTTTTCAGGAGTTTATCGTAGAGGTAAAAAGCTATGCCGGAGAGTTGACTATCCTAGTTAAGTCTCAGTATCTTTTCAGAATGTTAAAAATGCTCAAGGAGCAATATGAGTTTGATTATCTTGCAGATATTACTGCTGTGGATCACTATACAGACGAAGAAAGATTTGAGGTATCCTATAATATCGTAAATCTCGAAGGAAAACAAAGGCTTCGGATTGCCTGCCGGGTAGAAGAAGATAATCCAACGGTAGAGTCTGTTGTTTCATTATGGGCTTCTGCAAACTGGTACGAAAGAGAAGCTTTTGATATGATGGGAATCCGTTTCAAAAATCATCCTGATTTACGCAGAATCTATATGCCTGAAGATTTTGAATATTTTCCGCTCCGCAAGGAGTTTCCTTTGCTGGGAATTCCGGGCTCTATCGAATTGCCTGATAAGGTGGAAAGGTCTTTCTAATCCTTCCAGATACATATACAACAAAAGCCGGAAAATTCTCATTTCCGGCTTTTGTTATTTAAAAATTTCCCGGTTTTGTACATTAGCAAAAAAAAAGTTTGTATATCCGAAGATATCTGCATAAATTAACGCCGTTTTTACTATTTTCTATATTTTCACTATAATTACTTAATAAATTTTAATTTTAAGCAAGTTATGCAAAAAACGATTCTAATAATTTTATTCTTTGCTGCATGCTCAGTTCATGCTCAGGTTGCCAAAGAAGAAAGACCTGTTACTCACAAGCCGGTTCTGACTTCGGTTCAATCCAACCAAATTCCTCTGGAAGAGCAAATTCAGCGTCTGGAAGTAAAAAAAGTAAAAATCGCTTCCCAGTACGGGCCTGAATCCCCCGAAATGCAGAAAGTCAATCTGATGCTTGAGCAGAAAAAAGCATTGCTTGAGGAGCAAAAAAGAAAACAAAACGCCAAAGCAGTCAGACATTAATTGCTATACCTGTCGAATCAGCCTTTAATATTAAACCACTCAATAATTTTTTTATATTCATGAAATTCAGATATTTACTTTTTATTATTATTTTTAGCACACTTACCTCCCTTCTGAATGCGCAGGGAAGTTCCTGTGCTACAATGGATGGATTCTGTACCTCTACGGGGGTAACATTTTCCGCAGGGACCAATGTAGCCGATGCTGATATTACAGATCCCGGCAACGACTATGGCTGCCTTCTTACAAGCCCGAATCCGGGATGGTATTATCTTGAGGTGGACAATCCAGGGGCAATTGAGATTACCCTCACAAACTCCTCTGTTGTCGATATCGACTTTGCACTTTGGGGTCCCTTTGCAAGCGTTGCTCAGGCCCAGTTGCTGTGTAATACTTACGGGCCTCCGATTGATTGTAGCTTCAGCATAGCAGCAACTGAAATCGTGAATGTCCCTGCTTCTACTACCGGACAGGTTTACGTTTTGCTGATTACCAATTACAGTAATCTGATTACCAATATTACTGCTACCCAAACCAATGGAACCGGAAGCACAAACTGTAGTGTATTATGCGGAACCGTTGGGTTTGATATCGTTACTCCCGGTCCCTATACCTGTGATGAAACCCAGGTAGATTTACTGGCATGGGATGACGCAACAGCAGGAGGCTATGTGGCACCTTCATTTAACTTTGTAGTTCAGACCGATATCTGGTCAGACCTCGAAAATTCTGTTTCTTTTTATCAGAACAGTGTCGCACCCGGGAATCTCGTAGGCACCTTCGGTTTGGGAAGTGTACCGGCAAGTACTACATGGACGATTACCGGTACTTATTTTCAGGCGGGGACTACCTATATTGTAGAATGGTGTGATGATTATCCTGACGGTCAATTTCCCTATCAAATCATTAATAATGCCACGGGAGCAGTTATTGCATCCGGCACTTTTGACCATGACAATACGGGTCTGACCTGTTTTACGGTATCCTTTTCTTTGGGAGGATATGCTAATTATACCGGGCCGGGCGTTACAAGTTTTAATGACGGAAGTGGGACTTTTGACCCCTCCGCTGTAGGGCCGGGTACTTATGCTATTACCTACTCATGGAGTAACGGAGCAAATTGTACCGGTACCGCCACACAAAATATCACGGTTACCAATCCTTACAATGCGGGCTGGAATCCTCCTGCCCCTGTATGTAATAATGCTGCTCCTATTAATCTGAATACACTTATCGCCGGCTCACCTGGTGGTGTTTGGAGCGGAACCGGGGTTACAGGTAGCACATTTAACCCTTCAGGCTTAAATGGAACGTATGCAATAACCTATACAGTAGGCTCATCTCCTTTATGTCAGGCGGTTTCAACCCAAAACATTCAGGTAAATAATCCCCCGTTGGCTAACTTCAGTTATAATGGTAGCACTTTTTGCCAGTCAGATCCCGACCCCGTACTTTCAATCGGACCCGGAGCCACAGGAGGGACATTTACCGCTGTTCCTGCCTTAGGCGGACTTTCTACGAATGGCTCTATATCGCTTGCTGCAAGCGCACCGGGAACCTATACGATTACAAATACTGTGATAGTGGGAGGTTGTTCTGCTACGTTTTCAACTCCGGTTACTATTGTGGCTGCTCCCAATGCCGAGTTTGTTTATGATAATTCTTCTTATTGTCAGACCGGCGCAAGTCCTGTACTCTCTCATAACTCAGGCGGAGTAAACGGGGTATATACCTCTTCTCCTGCCGGGCTTTCCCTCAATTCTGCTACAGGTGCAATTAACCTTGCCGCAAGTACCCCCGGTACTTATACCGTTACCAATACGGTTACTGCCGGAACCTGTACGGACGTAGAATCTGTAATAGTAACCATTGTAACCAATCCGGATGCTACCTTCAGCTACAACGGAACCACATTCTGTCAGAGTGGTACTGACCCCGTTCTTACTATAGGTCCCGGAGCAACAGCAGGAACATTTACCGCAGTACCTCCTTTAGGCGGTCTTTCTACCAATGGTACAATTTCTCTTGCTGCAAGTGCAACCGGAACTTATACTATCACCAATACCGTAAATATTGGAGGGTGTATAGGTACTTTCTCTACTCCGATTACTATTATCGCCTCCCCCAATGCAGAATTTGTGTATGATAATACTTCCTATTGTCAGAATGGAGCAAATCCGGTATTATCTCATAATGCAGGGGGTACAAACGGGGTTTATACCGCTTCTCCGGCAGGACTTTCCCTCAACGCTTCTACCGGCGATGTAAATCTTGTGGCAAGCACACCCGGTACTTATACCGTTACCAATACAGTTACTGTAGGAGCCTGTACAGATGTAGAAACATTTACCATAACGGTTATTGCTACTCCAAACGCTGCCTTTAATTATAATGGTGTCACTTTCTGCCTCAGCGGTGCCGACCCGGTTCTTACTATAGGTCCCGGAGCAACAGCAGGAACATTTACCGCAGTACCTCCTTTAGGCGGTCTTTCCACCAATGGTACAATCTCTCTTGCGGCAAGTGCAACCGGAACTTATACTATCACCAATACCTTAAATATTGGGGGATGTATCGGTACCTTCTCCACACCGGTTACGATTATTGCTTCTCCCAATGCAGAATTTGTGTATGATAATACTTCTTATTGTCAGAATGGAGCGAATCCGGTATTATCTCATAATGCAGGGGGTACAAACGGGGTTTATACCGCTTCTCCGGCAGGACTTTCCCTCAACGCTTCTACCGGCGATGTAAATCTTGTGGCAAGCACACCCGGTACTTATACCGTAACCAATACAGTTACTGTAGGTAACTGTACCGATGCAGAAACATTTACCATCACTGTTATTCCTACTCCAAACGCTACCTTTAATTATAATGGTGTCACTTTCTGCCTCAGCGGTGCCGACCCTGTTCTTACTATAGGTCCGGGAGCAACAGCAGGAACATTTTCCGCCGTACCTCCTTTAACCGGCCTATCCACCAATGGTACAATCTCATTGGCTGCAAGCACCGCCGGAACTTACGCTATCACGAATACCGTGAACGTAAGCGGATGCACCAATTCCTACACTACAAATATCACCCTGACAAATGCCCCAAATGCGGAATTTATCTATGACGCAAATACATATTGTCAGGTTGGGGCAAATCCGGTACTATCTCATAATGCAGGCGGTACAGATGGGGTATATACTTCTGCTCCGGCCGGACTTTCTCTGAACCCATCCAATGGCTCAGTCAATCTTGCGGCAAGTACACCCGGTACTTATACCGTTACCAATACGGTAACTGCTCCAGGTTGTCCGACCGGTACTCATCAGTTTACCCTGACAATTGTCGCAAACCCCAACGCAGAGTTTAGTTATACTTCGGCGGCAGTATGCCAGAATTCAGGAACGCTTACGCCTTTGCATACCGGAGGCGGAGTAAATGGAGTCTATACAGTAATTTCCGGTAACGGATTAATTATCAATGCTTCTACAGGTGAAATAACGCCCGCAAGCAGTCTTCCCGGTACTTATACAATTCAAAATACTGTAAGCGGTGGGGGCGTTTGTCCGGATGATGTTCAAACCTTTGTAATTTCTATCACAAGCCCGGGTAATGCAGATTTTAGTTATGGTAATTCCACCTTCTGTATCAGCGGAAGTAACCCTGTTCCCGGCCACCCGAACGGAGGTACAGACGGCGTTTATACTGCGTCTCCTGCAGGTGTTTCCATTAACAGTATTACAGGTATAATCAACCTTGCTGCAAGTACAGCGGGAACCTATACAATCACCAATACTGTGCCGGGGAACGGACCTTGTCCTGCTGTGAGCTTTACGCAGATAATTACGATTACCGCTAATCCGAATGCGGAATTCTCTTATTCTTCGGCAACTTTCTGTCAGAATGCAGCCAACCCGACTCCCCTTCATCTGAACGGCGGGTCTAACGGAACCTATACATCTTCCCCTGCGGGACTATCCCTTAACGCAACTACAGGCCAGATTAACCTTACTGCAAGTACTCCCGGTATTTATACCGTTACAAACTCAATTCCTGCAAGTGGGGGATGTCTTGCTTCGGTTTTCACTCAGTCCGTAACGGTTATCCCTTCTCCAGATGCATCTTTTTCATATGGTACTACTGCTTTCTGTCAGACCAATGGAAACAATCCTTTCCCGGGGCATCCCAATGGAGGAATTGACGGAACCTATTCCGCATCTCCGGCAGGACTTTCCATCAATCCTGCTACCGGTGAAATTAACCTCTCTGCAAGTACACCCGGCACATATACTGTAACCAATACGGTTCCCGGTGGCGCAGGTTGTCCGGCTTCTTCTGCTACTCAACTTATCACTGTTACCCCTCCTTTGAATGCAGAATTTACTTACGGTACCAATAGCTTCTGTCAGTCTTCCGGACTGAATCCCACTGTTTCTCATCCCAATGGGGGAACAGACGGTATTTATGCCTATACGATTGTAACCGGAACCGGTCCGCTTTCCCTGAATTCTTCTACAGGAGAGATTAATCTTGCGGCAAGTGCTCCGGGCGTATATCAAATCACCAATACAATTGCCGCCAGCGGAGGCTGTGCAGCAGAAACCTATACTCAGGTAATTGTAATCACTGCAGGTCCCGATGCGGCATTTACCTACGATGCTTCCTCTTATTGTGCCGGTGGAAATAATCCGGTTCTTGCTTTTGCCCCCGGAGCTATTGCAGGCTTCTTCTCCTACACCTCTTCTACAGGAGGAATACTTTCCCTTGACCCTGCAACGGGCTATATAAACCTCGGAGCAAGTGCACCCGGCACCTATACTATAACCAACACAATTGCCGCAAGTGGTGGTTGTGCTGCCACGTCTGCTTCCCAGACGCTTACCATTACCACCGCGCCTGACGCAGAGTTTTCCTATGATGCCACGACCTATTGTATCAATGCCGCCAATCCGGTGCTTTCCCATACAACCGGAAGTGATGGTGTTTACAGTTATATCGTATTGAGCGGAGGTCCCAATCTGATTCTTGACCCTAATACCGGTGCCATTAATATTGCCGGCAGTAATTTTGGTACTTATCAGATTACCAATACAATTCCCGCAGGCGGAGGTTGTCCGGCTTCGACTTATACAGACGTAATTGTGATTCAGGCTGCTCCAGATGCAGAATTCAGTTATGATGACATACTTTATTGCGGTACTTCTCAGATACCGGTCGTTATGCACAACTCAGGCGTAAACGGAACCTATTCCTATACGGTTTTATCCGGAGGACCAACCTTACTGTTAAATCCCTCTACCGGCTCTATTGATTTAACGCTCAGCAATCCGGGTACCTATCAGATTACCAATACCGTTTCCGGAAATGGTTGTCCTTCAGATGTTCACTCTGTGAATTTAACTTATGCCAATCCTCCGACAGCAAGCATCAGCCCTGGAGGTATAATTGATATCTGTACTTTTGGAGATGTGGATTTAACCGGAAACGGAGGTTCGGCCTACTTATGGCTAAACTATAATAGTAGTATTGGCATCGTAACGAATACCTTTACAGCAACTGCTCCGGGTAATTATTCCGTTGTGGCTTACTCTGTAGAAGGATGTCCGGACACTTCCAGTGTAACAGTAATTACCAGCAACAACTTCCCCTCTGCTGATTTATTGTCGGGCCCTATGACTTTATGTCCCGGCCAGGCGGTTACGATTCTCTCCCAAGGATCAGGAAATCTCTATGAGTGGCTCAACAATGGAGTGGCAATACCCGGAGAAAATGGAAATAGCCTTACCGTTCAGAACGCAGGCATTTATTCCTTTGTCTCTTCCAACTTCTGCGGAGCAGATACAACTTCTGTCGTGATTACAGAAAGTGCCGGACCTGATGCTGACTTCTACTACGAACCCTCTTCCCCAATCTATGCAGGAAATAGCGTAAGCTTCACCGATCAGAGTATCAGTGGAGCCCTGTGGGGATGGGACTTTGGAAATGGAGGGAATTCTACCCTTCAGAATCCGGACTATACGTATGAAGCACCGGGAACTTATCCTGTAACGGTAATTGTAACAGACGCATTCGGATGTACCGATACAGCAGTAAAATTCCTTAATGTAACGGTCTTTACGATAGACTCTCTGTTTATTCCAAATATTTTTACGCCTAATGCTGACGGCACACACGATGAGTTTGAAATTAATGCGGATGGTTTCAGTGCTTATCAGTTACAGTTATTCAATCGCTGGGGTACTAAAGTATTTGAAACCAATGATCCTTCTGTGAAATGGAATGGTTATAATATGAATGGAGCAATCTGTACAGAAGGCATCTATTTCTATGTTTTAAAATTAAAAGACTCATCAGGAGAAGAACTTATAAGAGATGGTAATGTAACGCTGATGCGATAATTTACTCTCTAAAAACAGGGACACCTTCCGGTAAAAATCCGGAAGGTGTTTTTTATTATTCATTTTTTATACATTTATAATTTATAACTATCCCTTATTTCGTTATAATAATTATCCATTAGTATGACTATGTGTTATTTTACAATATAAATAATCAGATATGCGTAAAATTAAACAACTAAACAAAAAACTGTTAATATAAAACTATTAAAATCAATACTTTAAACCCAAAAAACAATAAAGCAAGAATTAATTGATTTTTTTTCAAAAAAAAACTACCCGAATATGTTCACTTTGGCACAGTTTATGATGCTACATATAAAGATTAACTAACCTAATTCTATTTCTAAAATGTTAAAAGTAAAATTGCTGCAAATTGGGTTGCTTTTTGTATTGTTTGTTGCAGGAACTGCCACAAATATGAGTGCTCAGACTCGCGAGTATGTCGGGAATCGTAGCTTGGCCACAGTTGAACGTTGGGAAAGTGACGTTAATATGGCTATTGGCAAAAAAGATTTTGAACGAATTTCAAAAAATTTTGATGAAACTGTTGAAATCAGCTTTCCAAGCAAGGAAGGAAGTTTCTCCAAAATTCAGGCAAAATTTGTTTTGAAAGAGTTTTTTACCGACTATCCCTGCACAAGTTTTGAACACTCCTATGCTGGCTTAATCTCCTCAAGACAAAGTCGTTACACTATCGGTGACTATAAAACCGACAAGGGTGACTTCGAAGTTAAGATTAACTACAAAAACAAACAAGGTATCTGGTTAATCAACCGCATTGCTATAGTTCAAAAATAAGCAAATCCAATGGGAAAAAACGCAAGATGGAGTCTTGTGTTTTTTCTTTTATAATAAGTCCTTGCAAATAGTCTTAAATCAGGAAGCTATTTTCCCAAATAGATTTCCCCTATATTCAATATAACCAGGCTATAATTAGCCCTATTAAAGAATAGTTATTCCTACCCAAACTGTTCTTCATTTGCAAGAAGCTAAAGCAATTTACAAAGCAATTACCTAAAAACATAATTATCAATTAATTAGCAAACAACCTCAAGGGAAAACATCTTGACAACTTCTTTTTTCTATAGCTAAAATTGTGTCTTGTGCTTTTTCTTTTATAATAAGCCCTTGCAAGTTATCTTAAATCAGAAAGCTATTTTCCCAAATAGATTTCCCCTATATTCAATATAACCAGGCTATAATTAGCCCTATTAAAGAATAGTTATTCCTACCCAAACTGTTCTTCATTTGCAAGAAGCTAAAGCAATTTACAAAGC
>JAIBAH010000205.1 GCA_019695295.1 Bacteroidia bacterium
CAATAAGATGTAATAATAAAAGTATAAAATTTTTTAGGAAACTATTTGTTTAGGTGTTGACAATATGAAAAATGAGTTAAAGGAATTCAAAACAGGAATTAAGGTAACCCCTTCTTTTATCATTCCTTTGCAAATATAGAAAAGATTTCAACTATTGATATAATTTTTTTTAAAAATTTTTAAAAAAAAGAGAGAACTACATGAGCGTGTAGGATTCTTGCATGATGCGATGTAAGAAAAAAAATATTTTTTAAGTGCAAATCAACATTATAGCACTCCTGTGTGATTCAGGATAATTTTGCCAAACTGAGTATTCTGCGCTAACCGGTTCATCCCTTCATTGGCATCAGATAAAGGGAGTTCAGTATCAATCACAGGAATAATCTTATGTGTAGAGACGAAAGCAGTCATATTCCGGAAATCTTCGGGGCTACCCATCGTGGATCCGAGGATAGAAAGCTGTTTCCAGAAGATTTTCTGAGGGCTAAGCGCAGCAAAACTGCCTTTCGTACCGCCGTAGATTGCGATTCTTCCTCCAAAAGCAGCAAGATTTAGCAAGTCGGGAAACCCTTCTCCACCGGCAGAATCTATGATTACATCGAAATTTCCGGCTTCCGTCAGAAGGGATTTTGCCCATTCAGGATTGCGGTAGGAAACTCCGGATTTTGCACCGAGCTTTTTGGCCTTTTCTATTTTTTCTTCGCTTCCGGAAGTAACCCATACCTCAGCGCCGGCAGCAAGCGCAAACTGTAAAGTAAACAAAGCAACCCCACCGCCGATGCCGGTAATCAGCACCTTTTCGCCGGATGTAAGATTTGCGCGGGAAAATAATGTTCTGTATGCCGTTACGCCTGCAAGCGGAAGGGCGGCTGCCTGCAAATGCGTAAGGTGAGAAGGCCTTTCGAAAGTATATTCTACCGGTACAGAAACGTATTCCGCAAAGGTGCCGTTATCCGGCATTCCGAGTATTCTGAACCGGGTAGGGGATTGAGCGGATTCGCTTTCTCCCCACAGAAATCCCGGATTAATGATTACAGACGTTCCCTCAAGTGCGGAATTTACTCCTTCTCCCGTTTTTACAATTACCCCCGAACCATCCGAGCCGGGGATTACGGGGTATTTTAGCCCTGCGTACTGTCCCTGCTGAATCCAGTAGTCCCTGCGGTTAAAGGCAGATGCATGCAAATGAACGAGCACTTCGCCCGCTTTACAGCCGGGCGTTTCGGTTTCCTGAAAAATCAGGGGCTGATTTTTTCCGGTAAGGATATTCGCTTTCATACAGTGAGTGATTTATGTTGAAGTAGATGATAGTTAAAAAACGGTAAAATGATTTTTCTTTTTACATTGTTATGGTAGTTGGATGTTATTGTGAGAAATACAATATCTCACCGTACCCTGACAGAATCACGGCTTGTACCCCGAGTTTTTCCACACAGATTCATAGTCCCTGATTTCGGATAGCTGAGCGATTGTAGTACCGGGGTGTTTTTTGAGGTAGGCTTTGACTACTTTCCACCCGAAATACTGCGCAAGCCTTGGGGCAGATTCCCGGGAGAGGTCAGCGGTAAAAGGCTTTTCGACAAGATATCCCTGATGTACACTGAAGTCTTTAGAGTAGAGATTGGGCAGAATCTCTTTGTAAATGTTTTTTTCGTAATAATCTGCCCAGTGCATTTGCTTGTCTGTGTAGAAAAACTTCATGGAGTCCGGCTCATTGGGGGCAAGTGCATCCAGCACACATTGTTTTATCCCTAATTGTATTGCTTTGTCGAGCAAAGTAGGATTCTTACGCAGGTCCACACCCGGCACAATGTCTTCGGCAATCTGATTGGCCACGCCCACCACCATAAACCGGGGATGAAACCGCTTGCGGATAAACATCGGCAAATCCGGCGGATAAAAGGAAAAACGCTCTCCCAGCCAGTAGTGCAGGCCCATCCCGAAATAATTGCCGGATACAGAAGGAAAATTCTGGTCAATCTCAGGTCTTACCCCGGGAGGAGTATAACCGTTTACGAAAGTACGGATTTGGGGAATCTGCGCATCCGGAAAGTGCTTCTTCACTCTCTTGAATACCGGCAGGAGGGTTTCTTCAAAAGGATAATTCTCTGCAAACCGGAGATGAATACTATCGAGGAGTTTCATCATATTGGTATCGGCCAGAAATCTTCCGTAATGCAGGGCAAGTACAGTATCCTGAAAGCCGGAACGTATCAGACTGTCGGCGGTAATCTGCTCATAAAAGGGAGACAATTCCAGCCAGAATTCCCTGTCGGGACTCAGATACTGATGATAAATAGCGAAGGTGTCCGGCGTGGGAGATGTCCTGAAAGCCCTGGCAGCCTGATACATGGACTCATCGAGCCGCTTAACGTTTAATTCCAGGGAGACGTCTTCAATGTCTGCGTTGGGATTGGAAGAACAGCCCTGTAAAAAAATATTTATAAATATAATTATAATGTATAAAATTAATCCGGATTTCTTTTTTATTTTTTTCATTTATCTTTTTTTATTTTTTTAATCATACTGAAAAAAAAGAGCAGGCAAAACTAATGCAAAAACAGAACTTTTCCAATCTTTGCCGGATTTTCCTAGGGCAAACGCATCAAATTTAGCTACTCATTAGGAAATTAAAGAGTGCCACAATTATATTTGCGAAAAAAAAAGAGATAATAATGACAATATTAGCGTCAAGTTTTAGCGAATTAAGCGATTTTCGGATAGAACGGAGCAAATTACATGATTTAAAGGATATCCTTTTCATTTGCATTTGCGGATCAATTTGTGGAGAGGATGATTATGTAGGGATTTGGATGTGGGCTTGTGATAATGAAGCATGGCTTCGGCGGCATTTGGAGTTAAAGAATGGAATTCCTTCGCATGATACGCTTATGCGTGTTTTCAGACATCTTGATTATGAGGAATTTAGCAAGTGTTTTGTGGATTTCACGTCAAGATTGTGTGAGCTAACCTCAGGGGAGGTAGTAAGTATAGATGGTAAATGTTTGTGTGGCAGTGAAGACAGGCGTTTAGGTAAAAAAGGGATTTATATGGTTGGAGCCTGGGCAGAACAGAATGAATTGCTTCTGGGTCAGGTCAAAGTAGATGAGAAATCAAATGAAATCACGGCAATCCCAAAATTACTGGATTTACTGTGCATTCAAGGTTGTACTATTACTATTGACGCAATGGGTTGCCAAAAGGAAATCGCCAAAGCCATAGTGGAAAAAGAGGCCAATTATGTATTAGCCGTTAAACAGAATCAAAAAAATCTTCATGAACAGATAATGCGCTCTTTCCATAGTGAAAAGGCCGGAGATAGTTTTACTACAACCGAAAAAAACCATGGCAGAATCGAAGTAAGAACTTGTGAAGTCATTACAGATTTGAAATGGATTGAAGAAAAGATGGATTGGGCAAACTTAAATTCAATTGTAAAAGTTACGGCCAGCAGAACAATCGTCTCTGAAAACAAACAATCGGAAGAAGTAAGATATTTCATTTGTAATCAAGCTTTTAGTGCTCAGAAAATGCTACATGCTGTTCGTTCTCACTGGGGAATCGAAAATAAATTACATTGGTCATTGGATGTGACTTTCAATGAAGATAATAACAGAAATCGTAAAGATTTCGCCCCGGCTAACTTCTCTTTTGTCCAAAGAATTGCTTTGAATCTTTTAAAAAAAGAAACTTCAAAAATTTCTTTGAAACATAAACGAAACAGAGCTAACAGAAATAATGAGTTCCTCCAAAAGATTCTTAGAATATAATTTATTTTGATGCGTTTGCCCTAGGATTTTCCTGAAATCGTACATTTTACAGCTTTTTCAGGAAGGTACGGAAAATTTACGGGAATTCCGGATTTCTTCTATCATACTTTTCAGGTACCCCAATTCTGCAACCGCCTTGCCGGGTCCAA
>JAIBAH010000084.1 GCA_019695295.1 Bacteroidia bacterium
GGACCGGAAAAAACCGAAAATTATACCCTTGACCTGATTGGAGATTATCAGATTAAAAATCTGGCAACTGTACTTCAGGCAGTGGATTGTATGCGCAATCAGGGCTGGAATCTGCCTGAGGACAAAGTCAAAACAGCGCTTTCAGAAGTAAAACGCCTGAGCGGACTCAAAGGCAGAATGGAAATTTTAGGCGAAAAGCCCCTGATCATTGCCGATACCGGACACAACGAAGCCGGAATCCGGTATGTTCTTGGACAGATTCAGGTATTGGGAGGCGAAAAAAAGCTGCACTTTGTATGGGGAATGGTAAGAGATAAATCCCATGAGAAAGTGCTTGCGATGCTGCCTCAGGATGCAGCGTATTATTTTGTATGCCCGGACATTCCGCGGGGATTGCCGTCGGCAGAAATGCAGGCAAAGGCAATGTCTTTTGGATTGAAGGGGAAGCATTATCTTTCGGTAAAAGACGGGCTTGAAGCAGCAATCGGAAATGCCGGAGAAAATGACCTGATTTTTGTGGGGGGAAGTACCTTTGTCGTTGCCGAAGCCCTGTAATACCCTCAGCGTTGTAACGTCCGGGAAATATCGGTTTTGTAGGATAAAAGTGCAGGAATCAGTGCAGCAATCAGGCCTGTAATCAGCACCGCTCCCAGAATATAAATCTCTGAATTCAGCCAGTATTTTCCGGTAAAGGGATAATGATAACTTTCTCTGAGCTGATGTCCGAGATACTCCATTCCCAAGTGCCCGAAAAGTAGGCCTCCAATTGCGCCGAGTATTCCGGTAATCAGCCCCTCCCCTATTACAAGAAAAAACATTTGAAAGGCATTCGATCCCATTACTCGCATGACCGCTATATCATATTTACGGGATTCCATGGAATAATATAAGGATACAAATACACTGATTCCTGCTAAAATCATCATCAGATAAGCCAGCTGACGCAGTAACTGAAAGCTATCTCCCATCAAAATCTGAAGCCTCGCCCATTCTATTGCGGGAACTGCCGCCTGAAACTGAGAGTATTCCTGTACAAGCCTGGGAACGGTCACTGCACCTGCCGGACCTTTAAAGGAAATCAATACTGCAGTAATTTCCCTGAGTGAATCGGGTTGTGCTTCATGAGCATGTACTTCCCTTACACTTTCTATCGAGGTGAGTATCAACCGGTCGAGCACAGTTCCCGTTGTATTCAGAATGCCGGTGACTGTATAGGGATGCTGTTCGTGTGTTGATTCCCCGGCTGTAAGTCCGTGATTGCTGAAAAAAGTATCCCCTGTTTTAAGACGGGTTTTCTGAGCCGCTTCTGCTCCCAGCACTACTGTCATTTCCGAAGTATCGGCTTTTCCCTCTCTCATTGTCCCGTCATACAGCTCCGCATATTCCGGCGTAGTCCCTACAATCCGGAAAGCCTGATAACTATCCCCCAAAGCCAGCGGAATCGCTTTTTTTACCATCGGGTGTTTCATCCATTTCCTTGCCTCGACCTCCAGAATATTGCCCGTCGGCGCGTCTATCTGAAATACCGTACTCAGAATCAATTGCAGCGGGCTGCCCTTCGCCCCGATTACCATGTCTATTTCATCAATGTTTTTTTTCCTTTCTGCTTCCATCTGATTGCTCAGCAACTGCAAAACAATCGCAGTCCCCGTCCCGAAAGAAAAAAGCAAAATGCTTACCATCAGATACAAGGGTTTGGATTTTAAACGGTAAAGAATCAACCGGAGAAGGCGCATATTTTTAATTAAATGAAAGACAAAGGTAATACTTTCGGAGGGAAAAAATCAGTGATTTTGGTTTTTTTCTCACTCAAAAACTACCGGAAACTCTTCCTGTATTTCCCCTTTGTCAGTGATAAGGGTTATCCGGAGGATATACTGTGCGCTTTCCTGAAGGATAAGTGCTTCCATTTCCATGATTTTTTTGGGAATGAGTGAAAAAGAAGAAGTATTTTTGGGGAAGGAAAAAGTAAAGGTCTTTTTAATCATCAGGGGTAAAAGTAAGTCCTTTGCCGGAAAATGAAGTTCCAGAGAATCTGCGCCAAGGCACTTTTCTACGGTATCCTGATTGCTACCGGAAAAAACCTGATACAAAGCTCTTTTTACACCGATTACTTCGGTTACTTTTTCCGGCAATGCCTGAATCATCACCAGAAAGTCGAGTTGTGTATCAGAAAAAGAAGGATTCGCAGAAAACAGAACGGAAATCATAATTATTTTTTACTTTTGTTCTCCGATACGTTTTTTCTTGAAAATGGTTTAAAACAAAATATGGAAACGATTCAATCAGTCATGCGGCAGATTACCCGGGAGTTGACAGAAAGCTACGGAGAACGGGAAGCCCAAAGTATAGCGCGGATACTGTTGGAAGAAATCACCGGAAAGGAATGGAGAACCTGGGTACTCTCTCAAACTATTCTGATAAGTCCGGAAGCAATGCGCTCCCTTTCAGCCTGGACAGACAGAATCCTCAAAGGGGAGCCTGTACAATACGTAACCGGATGGGAGTGGTTTTATGGGCGGAAATTCAGGGTTACGCCGGCAGTATTGATTCCGAGAGGAGAAACCGAAGAACTCGTACAATGGGTTTCGGAGGAAATCAGCACTTCACACCCCAAAATACTGGACATCGGAACAGGAAGCGGATGTATCGCCATTTCGCTTTCCCTTACCCTCAGGGAAAAAGGGTTCAATCCGGAAGTTACCGGCTGGGATATCAGCAAAGAAGCCCTCTCAATCGCTGAAGAAAATAACCGCTTACTGAATAGCAGGGTCAATTTCATGATACGGGATGTGCTCAGTCCTGCACCGGAAAATATCCGAATGGATTATATAGTATCCAACCCGCCGTATATTCCCTGTAAAGAAGCCGCCGAAATGGCAAATCATGTGAAAGACCATGAGCCTCACCTTGCGTTGTTTGTTCCGGATGAAAATCCCCTGATATTTTATGAAGCCCTTGCCGAAATCGGAAAACGAATCCTGACACCCGGAGGGGGAATCTTTATGGAAATACATGCTCCGTATTCAGAAGCAGTGCAGGCACTTTTTTGGGAAAAGGGATATTCTCATCTCGTTTTAAAACAGGATATACATGGGAAGCCTCGAATGTTGAAGGCAATATATTTGTGAGTTTTTACGACTGGCAATGAATCCGTTGCAGATTTACCCCCTTGTTGCAGGTGGAAAACACCTGCAACGGCGGCAAAATTACAATGTAAAAGAAGAGCCATTGGTTTCTATTTTCAACTCCCGACAAGAAAAGGAATATTTCCGCTTTCTTGTCGAGAGTTGAAATGAGTTATTTTTTCTTCTTGATTCGGTCTATGTCGTACATGAGGGTAATCCGGGGAGAGAATACCTTTGGTACTTCGTCCCACTTAAACCACCCGAACTCCGGCTTAATCCATAAGGTGTGATTATGACGGGTTTTGTAGCCTATTGAGGGGCCTATGTAGAAGGAGTAAAAATCACTACCTGAAATCAACGGAGTACTTCTATCAATTCTACTATAAATCCCCCATCGTAACCTAGACCCGTTGTGAACATTAAATCCTACTGCGGAACCAAGATTAATAACGCGTGATTCAAGCGATTGTGTTCCAGCCCATATTATTTCTGTCCAGGTTCCATGATGAATATATTTATACTTAAACAGTCTGGATAGAGTATAAATATAATTTACATTTATCTCAATATTAACCTTTGAGCGAAAAAGGTTCCAGTATTTTGCAACCCCAAAATAATTCTGTTTAAATTCTTGATAGGGAAATATACTATTCGTATATCCTGCATATTCCCATGAATCTTTGGCATGCCCCCATAAACCAATTCCCTCTTTTGTTTCGGTATTCAGTAATAATCCGCTCCCTGTTTGAACTCTCCACCCGCCTTTCTGAGCAGAAAGAACCGAAAATATACCGAAAAACATTATTATTAATCCTATTTTTTTCATAATAGCAGGAAATTAGTGAATGATACGGATAGGAAAAGTGCGTACAACTCCATTGTCCTGTGTGAGTTTCAGATAGTAAGTACCTTGAGGGATACTCAGGGTTTCTATCCTTCCATTTTCAGGTACTTCCGGGTACTCTTTTACTTTAAATCCCTCCCAGGTATAAATCCCCGCTTTAACTCTAAGTGATTCGGGTTTATCTATCTGTAAATAAGCGTCACAAGGATTAGGGGAAAGGAGAACTTTAGGAATTGTTTCTGAAAGGGATTCTTCCGCATTAGTAAGTAAATTTCCTTTTTCGCAGGGAGTATTAGTAACTAATAGAGGATGCGTTTCCGTAGTATCTGCTTTTAGTCTGACTGTGCAGGTCGGACAATAACAGTTTGTATTTACGGTTTTACTTCCTATTGGAGAAAGTCCGCAATAATTATGAGACTGAACATATATTGTCCCATTAAGGGTGCCCGAAATCTGCTCTCCACAACATACTCTCCACGTTCCACTCCCCGTTGGAGTAGGAGTTTGGGGTATGAGTTCCAGATTATTAGACCACCACGAATAGATATTTTCTGACTGGTGATTTCCAATAGAAAAAGTCTGACAACGGTTCAGGGTTACCCCTGCATTGACAATGGGAGTAACCGGAGGAACTCCCGTAGTAATTTCTATCAGTTTTTTTACATACCGGGTAGTCATCGTTCCGGTAACCGGGTGAGGGTAAATAATTTTAAGTACAACAGTATCTATACCCGCAGGGGTGTTGGAGGGCAGGGTTACAT
Organism: Bacteroidia bacterium; assembly: GCA_019695295.1. Taxonomy (GTDB): domain Bacteria; phylum Bacteroidota; class Bacteroidia; order J057; family J057; genus JAAFHL01. Next base: position 4,734 of record JAIBAH010000084.1, read on the forward strand.
TAAAGTAGTATTTGTGCTCATCGTCAGTAGCAGGGGATTCTGTTATCAAAAAGGTATTATCTGGTTTTTTGATAGAGAAATAATAAGAAGCCCCCGGCAAATAATCTTCTACGCCCCATTGATTGGTATATGCACTTCCATTGATACAGATTTTGGGCGGGGAGGCTATCGTAAAATCCTGATTGGATTTATATACCCGCACATAATCTATTTCCATTTGAGTAGGATTCCCTATCATACCGTTATCCATAGGAGCACCGTGCACTCCGCAGTTCAAAATGATATTCATTCCCAACTCTTGTTTTGTAGGGTCAGCCACGAGTTTATTAACCATTCCGCCCACTCTTTTATTGTTCAGATAATAGATTATCGAATCCGACCGCCAATGTGCACCCCATATAAAAAAATCTTTGGTCATGTCTAAATAATAGGCTCCAACCTGAGCATCGTCTAACGGGATTACATTCTTTCCAATTGCTTGCCGGTAACCATCGTCACAAGGATACTGATTAAACATATCATAATGCTCATGAGATTGATACCATGATTTGGTGCTTTTATCATTAATGCTTCCTCCTACTCCGACTGCTGCTCCTTGAAAAAATTCAAAAATATCAATTTCTTCGTAAATACAATAGTTGGGAGCCATGTTTCCCCTGTTTAACCAAAATGCCGGAAACATCTTAGTGGGACTTACAGTTCTGCCCGGAATCTTAATCCTCGCCTCAAAATAACCGTAGCGGATATACGCATTAGAGGTAAATTGTGTAGTGAAAAAGTCTATACCATCAAACCGCTGCTGAAGTTTTAGACGTCCGGCAGTGATATTGTAGTCCGTGTTGGTGGACTTGGTAATTCCCATGTTTAGGTTACCAGATTTAGTCCGCCACTTTTTGTTGGTTTGATTGAATTCGTATGGATAATCTTCATTGCTTGCTTCGTTTACATTCTGGTGAACGTTGAGTGTATTATTGTTTACATTAAACTCATCTGCAAACACCAACTGAAAATTGGTTCCCGACAGTCCGGGTGGCAAAGTACCGACGGCAGTAGGGGGAGTACCCGTCACACCGTTTGTATTGTCGTAATCAATCAATACACAATCCGTACAACTTTTGGTAGGTCGATATTCATCTCTCGCATATTGTGCATAAATCTGAGAATTACTCATCATCATTCCCATTACACATAAAAAGTGAAATACAATCCGGGCATAACACGGAGGGGGGGGAGATAAAACACATTACTTTTTTCATAAAAATTACAATTTAAAGTGATAAAATTAATTAATGAAGTAAAGGTAATGTTATTTTTTGAGAAATGTAAATTTTTTCCCGATTTTTTAATAAAATTTTTAGCAATAACGCCATCAACAGCGGATTGAGGGAAAATGTCTGCCGTCATCAGTATAAAAATCCCCATCCCGAAACTCTTTCTAAAGTCAGACTCAGGGGATGAGGAGTATATTTAACGAAAAATCAGCAGTTATCGGAAATTACTTTGGTACGTTATTGGGATTAAGCAAATCATAAAACTGATCTAATTTAGGAAGGATGATAATCCGGGTTCTGCGGTTCATGGCTTTGCCTTCCGGAGTGTCATTGCTTGCCAGCGTATTGTATTCGCCTCTTCCGGCTGCAATCAACCGATTGGGATTTACGCCGTAGTTTTTTTGAAGTATCCTTACTACTGCACTTGCTCTTTTTACGCTCAGGTCCCAGTTGTCTTCCATACAGACGCTTTTCATCGGCACATTATCGGTATAGCCTTCGACCATCACTTCCAGCTCAGGGCGGGACTCAATGATTTTTGCAATTTTTCCCAGTACTTCACCTGCTCTCGAAGTAATATTAGCACTTCCACTTTGAAACAGCATTTTATCAGAAATATTGATAAAAACCACCGTTTTATCCACTTTAATTTCTACGTCCTTATCGTTGATTCCCTCCGCAAGCACACTCTTCAGATTTACAGCAAGTGCCAGATTTACAGAATCGGCTTTGGATTTGGCAGCCTGAAGGAGGTGAATGTATTTATCTTTTTTTGCCAGCTGCTCCAGCGTCTGATTTATATTGTTGTTGGCGGTTTGAGACAAAACGGTAAGATTCCCTACCTGCTGAAATTGCTTGTCTCTTTGTAATTTCACATCGGAAAGTTGAGATTTGAGGTCGTCAACCTGCTGCTGACGCAGTCCTACATTGGTTTGCGCTAAAGCAAGTTCGGCCTTTAGTGATTTGTTTTCTTCATCGCAGGCCTCTAACTTTTCGCGATACATTACGGTTTGCTTATTGCACTCATCTAACTTTCCTTTGATGGATTGAGAAAGGTCAAAGTTGGATTTTTCGGCTGATTCGAGCCGTTTTTGCGTTTCAACGAACTTCTTTTTACTCACACAGGAAGTCAGGATCAGGAAAGAAGAAAATACCAGTAATACAAAATGTTTCATTTTCATACAGAAATATTATTTTAGAAAAATTGGATGTAAATTCAGATAAAGAAGCAAATAACTAAAAAACGGCAGGGTTTTCAGTTTTCTAAAACCCTCCCTTTAAAATTTCAGGCATAAATCAAGTATGCACAAAAGAAAATTAATGAGGTTTATGATGTGCTATTGCGCAGCAAAAAAACGACTCATCGAAAGGATTCCTGAGCTCGTATGTACTCCCTACTTTACAGGGACGATAGCCTGTCGCAGTATTATCCGCCATTTCCCTGTCAATAATCTGCAACTTTCGCTTATAGCTTTCCTTTACTTCCTGAGGGGTTTTATCCACCAGCTCACTCAAATCCGGGCTGCCGGCATTTTTCCAGGCGGTGTACCAGAAAGAGCCAACCCTTCGGATAGACTGACGCATTCTTCTTTCCACCATTCCGTTCAGGCGCTGATGATATGCGAGTGAAAACTCCTGAGAATACGTTCTTACCAGAATACCATTCCGGTTTTCGAATCCGAATTTTTTATCGGTAGGAAAAGACTCCGTTAATTCTTTTTCAAAAGCGAGGACACTGTCCAATGCTTTATGACTTTCCATCACTGCGTCCCAGGGCTCCAGCAGGACATCTTCCACCAATACAGCTTTGCCTACATAAAAATTATATTTTGAGGCATATAATTCAGGCAACCGGGATTCCCAGAAACCATGAATCCCTTTTTGTCCGGTCATTTGCCCGTTATAGTTTTCTGTAGTATGTAAAGGCACATGAGAATCTCCCACATAATGCCCCAAATCTGCGGAGAGTTTCATAATCCTATCAAGGTCTTTATCCTTAAATGCCTGAGTAAGCCGCTTCATTACTACAGGAATATGAAAAGGTACAATTCCGTACGCTTTCAGCGAGTCTTCAGTATATACCTTTACGGCTTCATCCCAGTATCGGGGGAAATCCACAAAAGGATAAGTACCATAGTGATCAATGTCAATAAAATGACAGGCGTCTTCTCCCTCTATTGCGCCCCTTCTTTTATCGGGGTCCACCGCATGCTCGGTAAGATATTCGATATTTTTCTTGTATAAAACAATCATTTCGGGCGGAAGCGTAAATACAGCCATCCGGTTAATCCGCTGATGTGCCCAGAATCCCCATGCAAAAACGGTTTGTGAGAGGAGTAAGATGAAGGAAAGTGAGAAAAGTTTTTTCGGCATTATTCAGAAATCTAAGGAGAAGAAAAAAAATGATAGAATAATTTTTTCAATACAAAATACGAAAAAACAGAAAATAGGTTATTGATTGTCCCAAAATTCGGGAATAAAATTTATACGCACAGAAACAGGGATGGGTTTTCAAAAACCCATCCCTGTTGATTATAGAAGGAAAACCGGTGATTAACCGTTCTTTTTACCGTAACGGGTATAGAATTTATCCACTCGACCCGCAGTATCCAGCATTTTTTGTTTGCCGGTAAAGTAGGGATGAGAATCGCTGGAAACCTCCAGTTTAATCAAAGGATACTCCTTACCGTCTTCCCAAACGATAGTATCTTTAGTATTTGCCGTAGAGCGGCTTTTGAAAGCGAAGTTTGTAGAAATATCCTTAAAAATCACTTCTCTGTAATTCGGATGAATATCTTTTTTCATGACGTTTTTTAAATTTAGGCTGCAAAGGTACTTCTTTTTTTATAATCTAAAAAATTATTTTAAAAAATTAATACAAAAAAATATTGCTGGCGAAATTTTGTGCTCATTGACGCTTTTTGATGTCACAGTTATCCGCATAAACATCACGTTTGATAACTTTATATTGAAAAACTCACAAAAAATTCTTATACTTGCATTAAATTATAAGGTTTAAAGAAACTTTCTTAGTGCTCAATCGTCTTATAATTAGAAATGGCAGATTTAATTTTAAAATCAATATGAAAAAGAATTATTTATTCACCGGTATTATCGCAATGCTTGCTTTCCTTTCAGGCTGCAGCTCTCTGAGAGTGGCTTCTACAAGTGAAAATGACAGCGTTTACTTCACCTCTAATGATAAGGTACAATATGTATCAAACTATGATGAGGAGGATTCGGACAACTCTCGTCAATATACAAACAGAGACGATGACGATGATTTTTATTATTCCCGCAGATTAAACCGTTTCAACAATAATCCGGCAAGTAGTTTCGGGTATTATTCCCCCTATTTTTCTGATTCCTATTTTATGTACGGTTCTCCTTACGGAGGATATTATAATAATATGGGTTGGGGCGGATACTATAATCCATGGTACGGAAATACGGGAGTATGGGGCAACTATTACAATCCCTGGGGCGGTTTTGGGGGTTACGGTGGTTTCTACAACCCTTATAATCCCTGGTGTACCTGGGGCGGAGGATACGGCGGCTTCTATAACCCTTACAATCCATGGGGTTGGGGTGGCGGATATGGCGGCTTCTACAATCCCTATAATCCATGGGGAGGATACGGAGGAGCTCCTATCGTAATGGGCAATTCTTCTCTTTCCATGCCTCACAGAGGTTCTACCTCACCGATGGTTAATCCTCAGGCGGCATTTAATACTCCCCGCCCTGTAATCGGACGTACTTCTACCTCCGGAAACGTCAACTCAAATCCCGGAACTTTTGGGGGTAAAAACGGGCAGACGGTAACTCCCAGGGTTTATACTCCTTCCAACACACCGGGCCGTCCCAATAACGGAGGTGGAAAAACACCTTCGATTAACAATAAACCGACTCCCCGTCCGTCCCAAACCCCCAAAACATTTGATTCTCCCCGTCCGTCAGGCGGAAGTTTCAACAGTGGCAGCAGTGGCGGTGGAAGACCCTCTTCCGGAGGCGGAAGCAGCGGTGGCGGACACAGACCCAGATAAATCTATCTTTGGAAATAACAGGTGGGCTTTTATAAGCTCACCTTTTTTAATACATATTCCTTTTTTTTAAATTCAAAACTTATGATTAAAACTTACAAATTTATAATTGTTATTTTTGCGGCTTTCCCTTTTTTGCTGAATGCACAGAGCGGCTGGGATGCTTTAAGGTATAGTTACAATGATGTATTTGGTACAGCCCGTTCTCAGGCCTGTGGAGGGGCTTTTTCTGCGGTTGGAGGGGATTTATCCACTCAAAGCATGAATCCCGCAGGATTGGGAATCTATCAGTTTTCAGATTTAAATATGACTACTTCACTCCGGATTGTGAGCAATCAGTCTGATTTCATGGGTCAGACGGCTTTCAAATCGGCTTCTCAGCTTTCCATCAATAATGCGGGATATGTTTATTTTAACGATTTAAATCCGGACGGAGACAAAGACAGAAAATGGCAAAGTGTTTCTTTTGGGCTTACCTACAATCAATCGGCAAACTACAAAAGAGAAATTGAAGCAGAAGCCTATAATCCCCATAGCTCCATTACGGACTTTTTCGTTCAGTCGGCCAATGGAACCCCCAACAATCAACTGGAGACCGACCTTTACAGTTATGGAGGCATTGCCTATTATACTTATGCAATTGATACGCTGACGGGTCAGACCAATGCTTATTTTCCGGCTTTCAATGCAGGAAGGGTACAGCAAAAAGTGGAATTATCCCAAAGCGGGCGCAAGCAGGAATGGAACTTTGGTGTGGGCGCCAATTATGATAATAAACTCTATCTTGGGGCAAATCTGGGAATCGCCGGAATTAAGTACGGTCAGAATCTGTATGTAGGAGAAGAAGACATTAATCAGCTGCATACTATTTATCAGAATAATCCCAACGCAGGCCCACTGGAGTTCCCTTCGGAAAAACTGGATTTCAATGACCGCTTCAATACCTCCGGCAGTGGGGTGAATTTCAGTGCCGGAGTGATTTACAGACCTGTTGACCAGTTCAGGATAGGGGTTTCCGTTAAAACGCCTACCTTCTTTTTCTTAACGGATAATTTCGACTTTTCTGTTTCTCATACTCAGCAAAGAACCACAACTCTGCCTACCATTTATCAGGAAAGCGAAAAAATGAGCAGTGTGTATCGTTTACGCACTCCATATGAAGTTACCACAGGACTGATGTACCTATTCGGCAAAAGGGGATTTATCAGTGCGGATGTCAATATTACAGACTATCAGGCATCCCGGCTTCGTTCTCAGTACTCGGTTGGGGATCCCGATTACTATAGTTATGAAAGCGAAAATGCAGCTATACGGGAAGGATTTAAAATGGCAGTCAATTACCGGTTGGGAGGAGAATTAAGACTGAATAAATTCCGGATCAGAGCGGGAGGCAACCTTTCCGGGAATGCAATCACTCCGGCGTTCAGCCGCTATCAGGATGAAACAAATGTCTCTAACTTCCGGGACTTTGTACCTGTGAGATACGCATGGAGTGCAGGTGCGGGATGGAGGGGTCAGAGCCTTTTCATTGACCTGGCCTATGTACAGCAACATCATAAAGATTTTTACAGAGCCTATACTTTATACGGGCCCGGCAGTTTTACGCCTACGGTGCTGAATACGACTAAAACAGGGATTATCTCGCTTACCGGTGGAATCGGATTTTAAGTAACTGACCATAAAAAATCCTGATACAAAAGGAAGCTCTAAAAAAGCAAGTCCTATAAGGTTTTTGAAACCTTACAGGACTCAGAATGCTGAATACGACCAAAACAGGGATTATCTCGCTTACCGGTGGAATCGGATTTTAAGTAACTGACCATAAAAACCTGACACCCCAAATATGTATTTGAATGGTACGATTAGAAGAGATTTCAGGGCTAACGCCCCTTAACAATATTGGGAATGAATTTTGCTACGAAGATAACAGGGCTAACGCCCCTAAATTTTGGAAATAAGCAAATGACCATAAAAAATCCTGATACAAAAAGAAGCTCTAAAAAAGCAAGTCCTATAAGGTTTTTGAAACCTTACAGGACTCAGAATGCTGAATACAACCAAAACAGGGATTATCTCGCTTACCGGTGGTATCGGATTTTAAGTAAAAAATGCTGCTGATTATTGTTTACGTACTTCTTCCATGAGTTTTTCTTTCATGGGAAGTACACCTGCGCCCTTTTCATAGACCATTCTTCCGCCCAGATGGGCAGAATAACCCAGTATTCCGGAGGCAATGACAAAAACCAAAACAAAGAGATACTTTTCAGGGCTTTTCCACCTTCCCAGTCTGAGCTTAGACCATAAAAATAAAATACCGAATACCCACACACAAATCCATGCAAGCCGGGCATGCTGCTCAAGCATTTCATGAATTTCAGGAGTATGCGCAATTTGCGCTTCAGCCTGCTGACCGCTGAAAATCGCAAGTGCCATAAATAAAATCCCTGCGACATGCAGTATTTCAGTCAATGAATTGTAACGGGTTTCATTTGTGAAGGCAATGTATGCATACATTACGGCAGAAAGTAAAAGCAGTACGATGGGAAAATGAATAATTAACGGATGGAACGGCATATTTTTTATCTGTTAAAAGAGGGATTAATCATTTTGAGAAATTAGAGGTAGTAAAAACGGCTTAGGCCTCCTTTCTTTTTTCAAAAAACCCTTATCATTCCGCTTGAGGATGATAAGGGTTTCATTATGATGTCTTTACTATAATTTATTGCTGATTTACCCGATGATAAGCAATAATATCATCCAGTATCTGATCTAAATCATACTCGATTGTATAGTCCAGCGTTTCGCATAATTTGGTGATGTCTGCGGTGCGTCTGTCCATATCTTCAAATCCCGGGCCGTAAGCCACTTCATAAGGGATATGAACCAGCTGAGCTTTGCTGCCGGTTTTATCAATGATTTTCTGAGCGAGGTCATTCATGGAGATTTCAAAAGGATTCCCGATATTGAATTCTTCCCCGATTCCTTTACCCGTAAGCATCAGCTGAGTTACCGCTCTGACAGCGTCATTCACATGCATAAAACTTCTCAATTGATTTCCGGTGCCAAAAATACGGACTTCTTTTCCTTCAAGTGCTCCCTTTACAAAATTGGGGATTACCATTCCGTACTGAGAAAGCTGACGGGGGCCAACGGTATTGAAAAAGCGGGCAATCACTACTTCTGTCCCAAACTCTTTATGATATGCAAATGACAAAAACTCGTCGAGTGATTTGGTATTGGCGTACGCCCAGCGGTGATTTTTAGTGCTTCCTTCCACTCTGTAATCTGATTCTTTCAGTTTACGGCTGTGAGTAGGGTCCAGTAAGTCCAGGCTTTTGCCATAGGTTTCTGAAGTAGAAGCAACCAATACTCTTTTTTTGTACTTATTGACAAATTCAAGCACGGTATCAATCCCTCTTACATTGTCAAGAACCGACAGTACAGGATTATCCATGATGAACTTTACACCCACCGGGGCAGCAAGATGATAACAGTGGTCACACCACTCAATGAGGGATTCCATTACTATCTTATTGGTAACGGTATCCTTAATAAACTCAAAATTGGGATTATCGAGATAAGGCTCAATGTTTTCAATCCTTCCGGTTGTAAGATTATCAATGACTTTTACCTCATGATTTTCTCCGGAATTCAGAAAAAAACCGGCAATATTAGAACCGATAAAACCTGCTCCCCCTGTTATTAATATTTTCATAACCTTTTTATAGAAAAGAGAATTATTTTTTGGGTAATAACGCTTTGATACTCAAGCGGAATTTTCCGGATTTAGGATCAATGTCCAGTAGTTTTACATTTACCTCATCTCCGAGTTTCAGATAATTTTCCACTTTATCTACTTTTTCATTCGCAATTTCAGAAATATGCACCAATCCGTCTTTACCCGGCAGGAACTCTACGAATGCACCGAAAGCCTGAATTGAGCGTACTTTTCCGGTATAGGTTTCCCCTATTTCCGGAATCTGAACGATATTGCGAATCTGAGCAACTGCCATCTCAATTCCTTTGGCATTGGAAGAGGAAATAGTTGCTGTTCCTACGGAGTTGGGGCCTTCTTCCAGTACGATTACGGTCTCAGTAGTTTTCTGGATTTCCTGGATTACTTTTCCGCCTGGTCCGATTACTGCGCCAAAGTACTCATGCGGAATACTCATCACGAAGAATCTCGGAGCAAAAGGAGAAAGTTCGGAGCGTGGCTTATCAATTGCTTTAAGCATTTCGCGCAGAATGTGCATTCTGCCGTTTTTGGACTGAGCGAGTGCTTTCTGGATAATTTCATAGGAGAGTCCTCTGATTTTGATATCCATCTGACAAGCGGTAAGTCCTTTTTCAGTACCTGCTACTTTAAAGTCCATATCTCCCAGATGGTCTTCATCCCCGAGAATATCGGAAAGTACCGCAAAGCTATTGTCGCTCATAGTAATGAGTCCCATTGCAATTCCTGAAACGGGGCGGATAATCTGAATACCAGCGTCCATGAGTGCGAGGGTTCCGCCGCATACAGATGCCATAGAACTTGAGCCATTGGATTCGAGGATATTGGACTCCACACGAATGGTATAAGGAGACTCCGGTATCATTACTTTCAGGGAACGTTCTGCGAGATTACCATGACCGATTTCGCGGCGGGCCGGAGCACGGTTGGGTTTTACTTCACCGGTAGAAAATCCGGGGAAATTATACTGAAGCATGAATGTTTTGGAACCGATAAAAGTCGCAGAATCAATTGTTTGCTGATCCAGTTTTGTACCGAGGGTTACCGCACAAAGACTTTGGGTTTCCCCACGGGTAAAGAGGGCAGAACCGTGAGTACGGGGCAGAAAAGCCACTTCAGAGTCAATCTGACGCACATCGGTCGTAGATCTTCCATCGAGACGAATGCCTTCTTTCACTACTACTTCTCTCACGATATCAGACTGAATGTGCTTGAAACTTCCTTTGATATACGTGCTGAGATATTCAACCGTTTCACCGTATTTTTCAGTCAGGACAGTTTTGGCATTATCGTAGGCTTTACTGATAATTTCCTGTCTTTCCTGTTTGGACATTTTGCCACGGGCTACTTTATATAAATCTTCCTGAACCAGTGCTTTCAATTCGGCTTCCAGTTCCGGTTTTTCTTCGAGGTGGGCATATTCTCTTGTCGCTTTCCCTACAGCTGCTCTCAGTTCGAGTTGCAGATTGTTGAGGGTTTTGATGGATTCATGGGCAAATTTAATTGCTTCGAGCATTACTTCTTCCGATACCTCCACCATTTCTCCTTCTACCATTACAATAGAGTCATTGGTAGCGGCAACCATAAGGTCCAGGTCTGTTCCCTCCATCTGACTGAATCCGGGATTGATATAGAAAGTACCATTTTTACGGGTTACCCTTACTTCAGATACGGGGTCCTGAAAAGGAATATCTGACACCATAAGGGCGGCAGAAGCGGCAAGACATCCGAGTGCGTCAGGCTGTTCTTCTCTGTCGCTGGACATAAGCTGCACCATAATCTGGGTATCGGCATGATAATTATCGGGGAAAAGGGGTCTCAATGCTCTGTCTATCAAACGGCATACCAGTACTTCATTTTCGCCCATTCTTCCATCTCTTTTGAAGAAACCACCCGGGAATCTTCCGGAAGAAGAGTATTTTTCAAAATAATCCACGGATAAAGGCAGGAAATCTGTTTCCAGATTAATTTCTCTTTTCGCTACAACCGTAGCAAGCAATAAAGTTTCTCCACAGCGAAGGGTTATTGCTCCGTCAGCCTGACGGGCCATTTTACCGGTTTCGATTTGTATCACACGACCGTCCGGCAAAGTCAGCGATTTTTGAATTATATTCATTTTATCTATAAAAATTTAAGTAGAAAGCATGAAAAGGAAAACACCCCTTTTTCATTAACAACAATAGTGCAAAGTACATTTTTGACTTTGCACCGTTTTATGGGCTGGAAAAAAACAAAAAGGTGGGAATGAAAGTATCCCCACTTTTTATTATCTTCTGATATTTAGTTCTTTAATGACAGTTCTGTAACGGTCAATTTCTGTTTTCTTAAGATGATCCAGTAATCTTCTGCGCTTCCCTACCAATTTCTGAAGTCCCATACGGGTTGAGAAATCTTTCTTCTGAAGTTTCAGGTGTTCAGTTAAGTGATTAATACGGTAAGTAAATAATGCGATTTGAGATTCAGCAGAACCTGTGTCTTTTGCTGTCTTCTCGTGTCCGTATTTTTCGAAAATCTCTTGCTTTAGCTCTTTGTAAATATACATTCTGTTAGACTATTTTTTGTTTGAGGGTGCAAATTTAGTACTTTATAAATAAAGCGCAAAACATTTATAAACTTTTTTTCAAAAATTTATAATTCCGGTACAGAAAACAGGGAGATTTCCGGAATCAAAAACTATTCTTTTCTGAGTGCGTTATGAATATATGTCACCTCATAAATAACGGAGAATACTATGTTTTTAAGACTTTATCTGATTGCTTTGCCGGTATTTTTCCTGCTGGATATGCTATGGCTGGGACTGGTAGCCCGGAATTTTTATCAATCCCAGATTGGTTTTTTACTCCGGCCGGATGTAAACTGGGTTGCTGCCATTATTTTTTATTTGCTTTTTATCCTTGGGATGGTTGTTTTTGTGATTCATCCGGCCTATATAAAGCACTCCTGGCAGGACACGCTGATGTATGGTGCTTTATTCGGGCTGATTACCTACGCCACCTATGACCTTACGAATCTGGCTACGATGAAAGACTGGCCGTTAACGGTTACGATTGTAGATTTACTCTGGGGAGCGGTTTTATCCCTTCTGGTTTCCTTTATTACTTACAGCATTGCCAATAAAGCCGGATTATGAATCTATTTCTGATTGCTGCAATTCTTTTATTTTTGTATATGAACGGGTGGTTTGGAATTTCGCTCCTCAAAAAGCGGAATGATATTGCAGATATTGCCTGGGGAGCCGGGTTTATTTTACTGGCGTGGTTTTCTTTTTTTTATGCTGAAACTGCGGGCCTGAGGGGGATTATCGTATGTATTCTGGTCAGTATATGGGGTATCCGGCTTTCGGGGTATATTCACAGGAGGAACAAAGGGGCTGCAGAGGATTTCCGGTATCAGGAGTGGCGGAATGCCTGGGGGAAGTCCTTTTATATCCGTTCCTACTTACAGGTGTATATGCTTCAGGGCTTTTTTTTGTTTCTCATAGCACTTCCGGTTTTAATCATCAATACAAGTTCTGGCTCACCGCTGAAGATTACTGATATCGCTGGATTTATCATTTGGGCGGGCGGATTTCTTCTGGAGTCCATTGCGGACCATCAACTGGCACAATTCAAAAAGAACCGGGCCAATAAAGGGAAGATCATGGAATCCGGGTTGTGGAAATACAGCCGTCATCCCAATTATTTCGGAGAGGTAGTACTTTGGTGGGGGATAGGAATTATGGGGCTGGGAGTACCCGGAGGATGGATAGGCCTGGCCGGACCGCTTACGATTACGGTGCTGATTCTTTTTGTTTCGGGAGTTCCCATGCTGGAGAAAAAATATGAAGGAAGATCCGATTTTGAGGCTTACAAGAGGAGAACGAGTGTTTTTATTCCCTTACCTCCCCGAGAGCACCGGTGAAGGCAGAAACGATGCAAGGACAGAAAAGCACTGAACTTACTTTTATTTCGGATAAGTAAGATAAAACGTTGACCCTTCGCCCGGTTTACTTTCTGCTCTCAGTGAGCCCCCGCATTTTGTAACAAATTCGTGGGTAATCCTGAGTCCGATTCCGCTTCCCTTTTCTTTCATGGTTCCCAATGTGGTATTTTTCTGGTCCTGATTAAAAAGCGATTGAATTTGCTCCGGAGTCATCCCTATCCCTTTGTCAGAAATGACCAATGAAACCGACTCTTCCGTTTCTTCAACAAACACCTTTATTTCCTCCCCCTTGTGAGAAAACTTAATGGCATTACTTATCAGGTTCCTGACAGCAATTACAAAAGGCTCCCTGTGCGTTTTGACTACTGCATTCTCCGGGACATCCATATTAATTTTCAGTTCTTTGTCAGACAGAACATAATCATACAACATTATCACCTGTGCTAGTTCCTCACTGATATTCACTTCTTCTTCTGCAAGGTGATTCTGATAAAACATAGAATTTGCCCAAATCAGGATATTTTCAAGACTATCCGAGAGAGTGTCTATCTGAGTATGAAATTTCTGAGTGATATTCATAAAATCTTCCTTCGAAATTACATTATTACTCAATAAGGCAAGTAAGGACTTCAGTTGATTAATCGGCGACCTTAAATCGTGTGAAATGACAGAAAACAACTTGTCTTTCGTTTCATTCATTGAACTCAGTTCCTCTTTTTGTTGCTCGATTTGTTGTTTTTGCACAGAAAGTATCTGGTTACTCTTCTTTTTCTGTTCATTCAGCAGGACAAAAAACAGCAATCCTCCTGAAAGAATAATCCCAATGATAATTAAAATATCATTTTTTTTATTCTGATGATTCAGTTTTATCTCGTTTTCCAGGGATTTTTGCTGAAGCGACTGAATTTTCTGATTTGTAGTAAGGGAATAAACCAGTTTTTGCCTGAATTCATTATAGATTGAATCCTTAATTGCAGTATATTGTTTATGATAATAATAAGCAGAATCGTATTTTCTTTCAGACTCATAGATATCCGAAAATAGCAGGTAAACATCTTTTAAAAGTTTTTTATTACTGTATTTTTTATTCAGTATTCTGGCGCTGTCTGTATAAATAATGGCTCTTTTGATGTCTTTTTTCATATAATACAATCTTCCAAACTCATGATAACAGTAAATCAGTCCTTCTATATCATTTAACTCTCCGGATATTTTTCTGGACTGATAGATGTAGCGTAAAGCATTATCTGCTTCTCCCTTCAGACGGCTGATATACCCCATATTATAATTGGTAATAGCCATTGTAAGTTTGAACTGGTTTTGTGTAGCGATTTCCATCGATTTTTGATAATACGTCATCGCTTTATCATACTCTCCCTGCTTATCGAGTAAATCTCCGATATTGTTATATGCAACCGCCATGCCTTCCGGGTTTTTTCTTTGCTCACTGAGAGTGATACATTTCCGGGCAAATTCCATCCCTGACTTATAGTCCGTTAATTCTGCGTAGGTTGTTATAATCTGACCATATACGGCTATCAGTTCTTTGGGCAGGGGGCTGATACTTTCCAGTAAACTGACGGACTCCATAAAGTGCTGTAACGCAGGGGTAAGTTCATTCTGATTAAAGAATGCGCTTCCAATCACCTGATGTGCAAGACCTTGATATAAAGGCTTTTGTTGCTTTTTGGCCAATGTCAGGAGTTTCTCACCATAATGCTTCAGACTATCAGGGTTATTGAAAAGGTAAAGGTTAGCGATATTGTAATATGCCCTCAGCGTGGAAGTATCGTGGGGGCTGTTGCGAATAATATTCAACAGGCTGTCTTTTTCCTCCTCAATATTTTTGGCACAAACTTCACCTCCCCATAAACCAGAGACGCAGAAAATTAAAACAAGCCAACCAATCCCCCATTTTAAATACATGAACTTTTTAAAATATTTTTTGAAAAGGAAAAAATACTTCATTTTGACCCCCAATAGTTGCATCAGGTAACAATTTTCGTACCCTAATTTAAACAGACAAACATCAAAAGCATGTAATATTTTGGGTATTTTTGTAATATATCGCCCTTTAAATTCCTTAAATGCTCTCCACTCAATGGACTTTGGTAGCGGTTTGGGGTATGTCTGTCAG